>NZ_JAPDDR010000018.1 GCF_025950095.1 Luteolibacter rhizosphaerae
CAATCCCGTCGTTTGATCCGCGACCACGAGGTAAGGATCGAACATTCGGAAGCGCTGATCTATCTCTCCATGACCAAGCGCATGCTCGCAAGAATCGACGCCTGACCATTTTTCAGACAGCTTCTTAACAAAAAACGGCCGGGCGATGTGCCCGGCCGCTTGATTTCGAATCGGTATCTCCGAGTTTCCTCAGCCGATGACTTCCGGCCACTCGGTGTGGAAGAACTCGCCGCGCGGCCTGTCCGTGCGCTCGTAGGTGTGCGCGCCGAAGAAGTCGCGCTGGGCCTGCAGCAGGTTCGCCGGCAGTACCGCGCTACGATAGCTATCGTAGTAGCCGAGCGAGGCGGAGAAGGCGGGCACCGGGATGCCCGCGAGCGTGGCCAGGCTGACGACCTCGCGCCAGTTCTCTTGGAACTCGTTCAGGAGGTCCGTGAAGTAGGGAGCAAGCATCAGGTTGCTCAGCTCGGGATCCTTGCGGTAGGCATCCGTGATGTCGTTCAGGAAGCGGGCGCGGATGATGCAGCCGCCGCGCCAGATGGCGGCGATCTTGCCGAGATCGAGGCCCCAGTTCTTTTCCTTGCCCATGGCGGCGATCAGGTCGAGGCCTTGGGCGTAGGAGATGATCTTGGAGGCGAAGAGCGCGTCGTGCACCTTCTTCACCAGCTTCTTCTTCTTCTCGTCGATCTTCGGCTTCGGTCCTTCCAGCTTCGCGCTGGCGGCCACGCGCTGGTCCTTCATCGAGGAGAGGATGCGGGCTTCCACCGCGGCGTTGATGGTGGAGATCACCACGGCGTTCTCCACCGCGTTCATGATCGTCCACTTGCCGGTGCCCTTCTGGCCGGCGGTGTCGAGAATCAGGTCGACCAGCGCCTTCTTGGTTTCCGGGTCCTTCTGGGCGAAGATCTTCGAGGTGATCTGGATCAGGTAGCTTTCGAGGTCTCCTTCATTCCATTCGGTGAAGACCTCGGCCAGTTCCTCGGCGTCGAAGCCGGCGGCCTTGAAGATGTTGTAGGCTTCGCAGATCAGCTGCATGTCACCGTACTCGATGCCGTTGTGGATCATCTTCACGTAATGACCGGCGCCAGCGGGACCGATGTGGGTCACGCAGGGCTCGCCATCCACCTTCGCGGAGATGCTCTCGAAGATCGGCTTCATCACATCCCAGGTCGAGGCAGGACCACCAGGCATGATGGAGGGGCCTTTGCGCGCGCCTTCTTCACCACCGGACACACCGGCACCAATGAAGCGGAAGCCCAGATCGCCGAGCCACTTGTCGCGGCGCTCGGTGTCCGTGTAGAGCGAGTTGCCGCCATCGATGATGATGTCACCCTTGTCGAGCAGCGGGATCAGGGACTCGATCACGGCGTCCACCGGACCACCGGCCTTGACCATGATCATGATCTTGCGCGGGGATGCGAGGGACTGGACGAACTCTTCCAGCGACTTGGCACCGACCAGTTTCTTGCCGGGATGAGCGGCGACGAACTCCTCGGTGACGGAAGTGGTACGATTGTAGACGGACACCTGGAATCCACGGGACTCCACGTTGAGGACGAGGTTTTGGCCCATCACGGCCAGGCCTACGAGGCCGAAATCGCTGTTGCTCATGGTGATGAAACGGTTCAGGAAACGGCGGGGGGTGTAGGGAACCCCGGCCTTCGGTGCAACCCCTTGTTGCCATCATGCCATGCATTCCCCACATTCGCGCCGTGAACTTACCGAATGCCATCACCGTCTCCCGCCTGATCCTCACGGCGGTTTTCGTGGCGGCGGTGGGTTTCCCCGGCACCACGGGCTACATGATCGCGCTGATCACCTTCTCGGTGGCAGCGGCGACGGATTGGCTTGATGGCTATCTGGCGCGGAAGCTCGGGCTGGTCACGCCGCTGGGCAAGCTGCTGGACCCGCTGGCGGACAAGATCCTGGTGTGCGCGGCCTTCGTGTATTTTTCCGCCCAGCCGGTGAATGGATACCACTGTCCGGTGTGGGTTACCGCCCTGATCATCGCGCGTGAGTTCCTCGTCACCGGACTGCGCCAGATCGCCGTAGAGGCAGGGCAGGTGCTCGCCGCGGACCGGCTGGGCAAATGGAAGACGACCTTCCAGCTCACCTTCTGCATCACCGGTCTGGTCTGGCTGACCTTTTCCTCGATGAAGGATGCGGGTGCTTTCGGTAGCTTGCTCCGTGATTGGGCGAATCCCAAGTCCTGGCTAATGCCGGTCTCCCTTTGGACGGCTGTGGCGCTGACCATGATCTCCGGCGCGAACTACGTCTGGAGCAGCCGCAAGCTGCTGGTGGCGGCACGCTGAGATTCAGATCCCGCCCCGTTCGGCGGCATGGATCAATTCCCTGCCGATGAAGCTAAGATCCAGCCGAGTCACCGAATCGCGAAGCCGCTCCGGGAGGGTATCAATCCCCATGCCCTTCTCGGGTGCAGGTTCTTGTTTCAGGCGATAGGGCCCCTCAAAGAGCTTCCAATCGAAACAGTAGATCGCGCGATGGCACCGGCTGGTCAGAAAGTCGGATTGTCCCGAGAGACCGGCTTGGATTCCGATGAGTCCCAAGAGTGCTTCCTGATCCCCGGCTGCCCGAAGGGCCTTGGCCGGAACCGGGCCGTATCCGGCCGAACAGAAGATTGCCAGCTGGCCCGAGATGTCGGCAGCCACCCAATCAAACTCCAGCCCGTGATACTCGTCGGTCCTCACGAAAAAAAGATCAGCGGCGAGCGTCCTCGGCATCCTTGGCCAAGCGGGCCTTGATCTGCCCGACAACCGAATCGAAGGCCAGTCCCTCTGCATCGGGCTGGCGGCTTGAGGAAACGAAGCGGGGGATCAAGCCCGGCGGCACGCCAAGCCGGGCATCCAAGCGGCCGGGATCCACCTCCGGATGGAGGTCCGCGCGGTGATACTGCAGCGCGAGCCCCACCGAGTGGAGGTCATAGCCGTTCCGCTTCGTATTGTCCGAGAGCCGCATGAGGCTATCCCAGGTCGCTTGGAACCGTGCCGGGTCCACATCGACCACGAAAACGATGCCGGCCACCTCCCGGAGGAGAAGTTCCTCCGCGGCATTGTATTCCACCGTTCCGCTGAGCGAGTGCGCGGCCACATGTAGGAAACGCCCGTCCGGCAGGGTTTCCGCTTCCGTCCACTCCACCCGGTGGACGCGGATCGAGCCCACCTGATGTTCCCGTACCGTGGCGGAAGAATAGCGGGCCGCCACTGCCCGCAAGATTGCCAGCTTGCCCGTATCGGCCGCCCCCGCGAGGGCGACCTTCACCGTGACTTGCCGGCCATCTTGTTGCACCGTCATGCGGACGGAGTGGCTTACAGTCGGCCCAGTTCGCGGGCCACGATCATCAGGGTTTCACGCACGCCGGGAGCGAAGCTGCCGTCGTTCTGCACCGCCAGGATCACGCCGCTCTCGCGGATGAATTCGATCGGCACGCTGCCGCAGTAGAGCTTCACCTGACCCACGCCGAAGCCGAGGCCGGCGATCACGCGCTTGAAGGAGTCCACCGTGGCGGTGTCTGCGGCCGGGATGCGCGCGACGTGGCGGATGCCCGGGAGCGAGCGTGCGCGCTGCAGGATTTCCTCGGCGCTGAGTTCGCGGTCCACGCCGAAGATGGCGCGCAGTTCGAGCTGGCGGATCGAGCGGGAGTCGGACTCGTAGGAAGAATCGGTATCCATGGTGGCTGGGGCGGGAGTGCTGGCAGGTGCCGGGGTCGCGGGAGTGGCGGCGACAGGCTCCGGAGCGGGCGCGGGCGCAGGAGCCGGGGCTGGCTCGGGAGCAGGCGTGACCACGGCGGCAGGAGCCGGTGCGGGAACGGCGGCAGCCTGCTGGACCGGGACAGCCGGGGGCACCGGCGGGGGCTCTTGGGAAAAAGCGAAGGGAGAAGAGGCGGGAGCCGCCGGAGTGGCAACTGCCGTGGCGGGTGCGGCGGTCGCGAAAGGAGAGGTCGCCGTTACAGGCGCCTCGAAGGGCGAGCCAGCGCTCTCCGCCGCGAAAGGCGAGCGGGCCTCGACCGGCGGCGGATCGCCCGCGGCCGGACGACGTTCCGGAAGCTTCACCGGGCGGCCCGGCTCCGGGCTCAGCTTCGGCGGGTTCTCGTCCCGCAAGGATGCGAATGGGGACTCCGGCTCGGATACTACCGCGAAGGGGCTGGTCGCCGGGCCGTCATCCGCGACGGCGAAGGGGCTCTTGGCGGGAGGTGCAGGCGCGAAGCCTTCTTGGGGTTCGAAAATACCGCGGCTGCTGTTCATGGCTTCGGACTTTGTTAGAGGAATGGTGCGATCCGCCGCGTCAATAGCTTCACGAATGCCGAAAGTCGAGCATCCAAATACCGGATCTCAACTTGCATATCTCGTTTCTCAGAAGGGGGATCGGGTGAACCATGTCCTATCGCTCACCACGTGCCCATACCCTGATTCCGTAGGGTGCCGGTGTGCCCTTCAGCCCAGGCCCAAGGCCTTCAGGAAGTCCGCCGCGCGGTAGTCGGGGCCCACGCCTTCCAGCAGGATGGCGCTGCCATCGCTGTTTTTCGTCCGCAGCGGTAGGATCGCCTGGTAGGCGGGTGAGTGATACCAGCCCCGCGCCCGCTCGATATCGGGGAACTCGATCAGCACGAGATGTCCCGGCCACTCGCCTTCCGTGACCTCCGGCGTCTTGCCGTGGCTGAGGAAGCGGCCCTCGAAGGGCGGCAAGGTGTCATCGATCCGGCGGAGATACTCGACGATCTCTTCACCCATCTGGACGGAACGGAGGTGTGCGGCGGCGTAGGCTGGCATGGCGCACCCTAGCCGCAAGATATGTCCTGTCCACGCAGGCTGACACAGATCCCGCTCAGTGTCCGGGCTCCGGAGCCGGGGTGGGCGCTGCGGGCGCCTTGGCAGGCGCGGCTTCTCCGGGACTCACGAGGAGCTCGAGCGGCTTGCCGGAGTTGCGGACCAGCACCACCGCCTTGTTCGGTTGGCAGAGCGCGCTGCCGTTGATCGTTACGTCCCGGTACTCGTAGTTGACGGTCTCCTTGTGGCTCGCGGTGACGACCTTGATCCGCATGCCGATGCTGTAGCTGACGAGGTAGTTTCCGCCCGATTCCTTTACCTGATAGTCGCAGCTCAGGATCGATTGATCCTCACCCACCACCTGTTGGGCGGAGAAAGAGGGGCCGGTGCCGGTGAGTTCCAGATCGATCCCGCTGCCGGTGGTGGTGGTCCCGGCGAGGCGAATGGTGATGTTCCGGGTGAGAGCCGGATCCTCCGGCGCAGCTTGCGCGGGGTAGCCGGGTTGCGGGGCCGGCGGAATAGGCTGGCGGGGGCGGGGATTCTGGGCGGAGAGCGGAAGGATCAGAGTGCTGGCCAGAATCAGTGCAATGGATTTCATGGTATGAAGTGAACTCCGCACGCCTCCGTTTCATTCAGTGGAAGATGAGTGATCAGATGAGATCGCCCCGCCCAAGGACATAGGAGAAGGCGTCACGGGGAATCCCCGGGGCGAGATTGGGCCGGATGGTCGATGCGTGGAGGATGCCGTCGCGCTTCATGCCGATCTTCTCCAGCACGCGGATGGAGGCGGTATTCCCGGTGTCGCAGGTGGCCCAGACCTTGTTCACCCGAGACAATGAGAGCGCCGTTGTCAGAACGGCGCGGGCTGCCTCCGTGGCGAAGCCCTTGCCCCAATGGCGGCGGTGCAGGAGGAAGCCGATCTCCGCGGCATCGCTCTCCAGGCTGCAGGAGATCCCGCCGATGGCGCGATCCTCTTCCGGCAGGGTGATGACCCAGTAGTAATCCGTGCCCGCCTCCCATTGCTGCGCCCGGCGCAGGATGCCCTCTTCCATGCCGTCCTTGCTGGTCCGCACCGGCCAGTCGGCATAGCGTGCCACCTCCGGGTCGCTGCCGTATTCGAACATGGCGTCCACGTCGGAGACGAGCGGGCGTCGTAGACGGAGGCGAGGGAGGTGAAAGTTCTCCGGAGGTTTCATCCGGGGCGCTTTCTAACCTTGGAGTGAGCTCAAGAGAAGTGCCGCTTCGTTCCGGACATCCCCCCAGAGTGACAGGGAGAAGATCTCATCCACGTCCGTAAGCTGAGGCATGACTCCAGCCCGCTGCATGGTCGAATCCAGTTCCGTATCGCGTGGATCTGGTCCTCCGTGAAGATCGAGGCGAACCATGGCGTGCCTTCGTGGAGAAGCCGGCGGTACTCGCTCCATTGTTCGAGCAGTTCATTCGGTATGTGAACGAATGGGACTGAAAGCTAGTAGCGGCGCTGCTGCTCAAAATCCGAGAGATACTCCAATGTCCTGATCACATGCTGGAGGTAGTTCCGTTGGAACTCGGTCATGTCACTTCTTAGAGGGATCGGAGTTCTCTCCTTCTTAGTCTTGGGCGGGATGATGTCTTAATGACCGAAGCAGCATGAGCAATCGGTATCCCGACAAGGTTGGCTATGACTCGGCTACCGGTCGTGTCGGCAACCGGTAGGATTCAGTCCATTTGTCGGACGGGATGTACTTGGACCAATCGAGCGATGCTTCCAATTCGATTCCCGGGGGGCCGAAGAACTTCCAATGCAGTGCTTCTTCGAGGGTGAGCTTTCTCACCCCGCAGTGCACGAAGCTGCAGCTCCGGGGGTAGGATCCGTCCACGAGGGATATCCCGCAGATCGTATCGCTCTCCCTGTCGCTCTCGACGCAGACACACGGATGGTAGGCGCAGTCTTCATAGAAGTCGCCGACCGCGATGGACGTGGAGATGGTCAGGTTTTGGGGCATTTAGGGAATCCGATGGTGGGCGCTCCTAATGCCTCATCAATGTTCAGCCCTCTTCCGTCAATCGCTTGAGCTTCCTGCGCAGGCTGATCTTCGTGGCCGGGGAGACGCGGTCGATGAAGAGCACGCCGTTCAGGTGATCGGTCTCGTGCTGGATTGCACGGGCTAGCAGGCCATCGGTTTCGATCACGGTCACGGTGCCATCAAGCAAGGTCAGCGTGGCTTTGACGGCGCTGGGGCGATTCACTTCGGCGCGGATGTCCTGGATGCTCAGGCAGCCTTCGGCATCGCGCTCCTTCGGACCGGTGAATTCCAGTTCGGGATTGATGAACTTGAGCGGCATGATCGAGGCCAGCGGGGCGTCCTTGCCATCCACCTTCAGAAAGCTGATGCACTCCGGATCGTGCGAGACATCGACCACCGCGAGACGGAGGGCGATGCCGACCTGGGGTGCGGCGAGGCCCACGCCATTGGCGTCGTACATGGTTTCCAACATGTCGTCGGCCAGGATGCGGATGCTGTCATCGACCTGCTCGACGCGCTTGCAGCGCTCGCGCAGGACCGGGTGACCGTATTGAACGATTTCGAGAATCATTGGCTTGAGCCGTCCGCTTCCTGCGGTAGGCGGATGCGGGCGGGCACGTCCTTAATCGGGATGCCGGCCCGGGTCAACGCGTCCCATACACCGAGCAATTTCTCCAGCGGGAGTTCCTTGTCGGCCTCCAGCTCCAGCTTGCGGCCGGGGTTTTCCTTCACGTAGGCCTTCAGGTAAGCATCCAGCAGCGCCAGATCCGGGACCGGCACGGCGTCGAGTGAGACCGAGCCAAGCTTGTCCACGGAGAGGATCGAACTCGACTCCACGACGGTGGAGGAAGGGACGTCCTTCACCGTGGGCAGCGCGATGCGGAGGACCGAGCGGGCCTTCTTCGGCACGGTGGTGACGATGAAGAAGATCAACACCACGAAGAGGATGTCGATCATCGGCATGATCATGATCCCGCGTGATCGGCGGGCGGGGCGTTCGAATTTCATGGCCTTTCCGGGACGCGGGGCATGGTGGCAGGAGCAGCGGCGGATCCAGCCATGACGGCGTCCCGGTTCGTGCCCGACGGAGTGACCGGCTCCGCGCCCTCGCAAACGCGGGCAACCCTCGCGAGCAGGGATTCGAGCCGCGAGATAAGAACTTCGATGCGGCGGGAGAACCAGCCGTGTGCCACCACCGCCGGCACTGCCACCGCCAGACCCACGATCGTGTTGTCCAAGGCCCGGCCGATACCCTTGGCGAGCAGGTTCTGGTCGGGCGAATCACCGAGGCCGTTGAAGATCACCACCAGACCGCTGGCCGTTCCCAGCAGGCCGAAGAGCGGTGCCACCGTGATGATCGTATCGAGGATGATCATGCCGGAGTTGAGCTGCACGATCTCGTCCCGCGCCGAGGCTTGCACGGCATCGGTGATCTCCGCGCGGGGCTTGCCGCGATGCCGTAGGGCCACTTGGCACAGACGTGCCAGAGTGCTGCTGCCGCTGTCGGAGCTGCTGGCGAGTCCGCTGACTTCTCCTCTGGCCTCGGCGCGGTGCACTTCCGCCTCCAGTTCGGCCGGGATCACCACCTTGCGGGAGAGCGAGAGGATTTTGAAGACGATGGCTGTGAGCGCGACGAAGGAAGTCAGCGCCAGCGCATACATGAAGATGCCGCCTTGGTTGAAGAAGTCGCCGATGGCTTTGAAATCGAGCGCGGAAAGCAGGGAAGCGGGCATGAGTGGTATCAGAAGGTAAAGCTGTAGGTGACTTCGAGCGGCTCGCCATCAAGCTGCTTCTTCAGCTCGGCCGGGAAGGGGGGAATACGAGCGGTGCGGATGCTTTCGGAGGTGAAGCCTTTCTGGATATTCCCCACGCCGAATTCCTCGACAAAACTCAGCGAGCGGACCTTGCCGCTGGGCTCCAGCACGAAGCGCACGATGATCTGGCCCGGAGTGATGTAGTCCCGGTTCCGCACGCAGTTCAGCTGCCACTCCTTCTCCACCGCGCGGCTCAGGCTCGCATGATAGCGGCCGAGCAGGGAATCTTCGACATCCAGCGCCGAGCGCCCCTGGCGGGTGATCGATCCCTGGATGTGGGTCTTCCGCTGAAAGCCGTTGAAGCCCGGAGTGGGTGTTTTCACCGCCGGGCGGGATTCCTGCTGGGCTTGGGCGCTTTGGGAGGTTGCATCCTTCGGTGCATCCTCCTGTCCCGGCGTCGCGGGTTTGGGTGCCTCCGGCGGTGTCATCTGGCGGGGGCGCTCTACGGGATAAGGTCCCTCAGCGATGGGGTCTTTCGCCAGGGGAGGAGCGGCACTTGCCGCTGTCTCCGGCGGAACCGTGGTATCCGAGCTGCCGGGGTTCACCGAACCATCTGGAACGCTGGTCCCCGGAGCATCGGGCACACCCCGGGCTGCGGCTCCCTCGGCGCCTTCGCGTGCTTCCGTGAGTTGCTGCGAGGGCTGAAAGGGATCCATCGCGGGCGGCGCGATGGCATCCGAGCCCAGATCGCCGTCCTGATAATTGCTTTCCGTGGTCTCCGGATGATTGTCCTCGTCTTCCTCACCGCGCTGGCTCGGCATCTGCGGGTCCGCAGCGGCTACGGGAGGAGCATCGCTGGTAGCCTTTGTATTCCTCTCGCCGATGAATGCGGCGGCTTCAGGGCGCACGGATTCCTGGTCCGGAGAGGTACGGGCGAATTGCTGCTCCCTGCCCTCCTCAGTCTTGGTTTCGCTGACGGGGGCGACTTCCGGAATGATAGTTGCCACCGATTCCTCAATGGCCGGGGGGCGGGGAGGAGGCTCGAAGACTGGGGGAGGAAAGGAAATCCCCAAGCTGCTGAAAAGCGATTGGAAGGCCAGGCTGATCACCTCCGAAAAGCTCATCCAAGCTAGCACGACGATGACGGCCGCCAGGTTCAGGAATGCAGAGATTCCGCAGGCCGCCGACCAAAGCCGGGCCTGTTGGCGGGACTGCGCTTCTACCGGTGTCATCGGAATCCGGGCGCGAGCTTCACCCGGATTCCATCGACCTGCAATCCGGGAAATCCCGGGAGGCTCACCAGTCTTCGGTCACGACGGGCTCATGTTCGCCGCTGCTCGCTAGAGAGCAGTTGAAATACAGTGAGCCCATCTGCGGGATCACATCGCCGCCGGAGGCATAGCTCCCTTCGCTCGGGCATACGGGCATGGTCTCCACGAAGCGACCGGCCCCGATGACCTGCGACTCCAAGCCGCTCACCGAGTTACCCGGCAGGTAGCCGTAGAGATTGGAGAAACTGCGGACGCCTTTCTGGACGGCCTGCAGGTTCAGGATGCACACCGAACGATCGGAACCTTCTTTCCAGGTTGCCGCGCCGATGGCGAGCAGTCCGATCAGTGATAGCAGGATCACGATCACTACGGTGAGCTCCAGCAAGGTCATGGCTGGAACCAGTTTTTTGACACGGCGGTATCCACGCACGGAGGACATGCGCCGCAAACGACTCGCAAGTTTCATAGGGCTGGGACGGTTATGTGCCGGGAGGCGGCTTCTTGCGGGGAGTGCGTCGTGGAGATTAGAAACTTCAGCTTGGATTACAAGCCATTTCTAAAAACTTCCCGGTCCTCCTGATCACAAACCCCTCGCGAGTTTCCAACATTCCAAAAAGCCGCTGGCGAAGTCCTCAGGCTTGGCCGCAATCCAGTGTCCCAGAACGTCGGGTGACATCCACATGGCGGCTTCCACCTCGGCGCAAGGAAAGCGCGGGGTTCCGTCCCAGCGCAGGAGATAGAGGGCGACGTGTTCCCAGCCGGTCGCTTCGCAGGGTTTGATCCGGCCGATCTCCTCCGGCACCCCTGCGATCCCCATTTCTTCCTCCAGCTCGCGCACCGCGGCTGCCGCGTAGTCTTCTCCGGAATCGAGGTGACCGGCCACGCTGGAATCCCAGACGTCCGGGTGGGCGTCCTTGAAGCGCGACCGCTTCTGGAGCAGCAGGTCCCCGTGACGGTTCACCACGAACACGTGGACCGCGCGGTGCAGCAGGCCTTTCTCGTGAACCTCGCGGCGGGTAGCTTGGCCGGTGACCCGGTCCTCCTCGTCCACTACATCGAAGATCTCCCCGTCCTTCTGCGGGATATCGCGCAGCGGGTGGGGATCGTAGATCCGGGCCAACTCGATCCACTGCGCCAGCGAGAGCTCTTCCGCCCGGGCGGTGGGAGGGGCGCCGATTGCCCCGGCGACTTCATCCCATGGCGGGCTATCCGGCATCTGGCGGCCCATCTGCTTCCGCCGCTGCGCGAAGCCACGCCGGATGAGTTCGTCGAAGCGCCGCGCATCGAAGGCTGGCAACTCTTTGCCGCGCGGCAGCAGCAGCGCGACCGAGGAATCGATCTGGGGCCGGGGATGGAAAGCCTCGGGCGGGACGGTTCTGAGGGACTTTACCGACCACTCGCTTTGCACCCGCAGGGTCAGAACCCCGTAATCTTTGGTCCGCGGCACGGCGGCCAAGCGCTCGATCACCTCCTTCTGGAGCATGATCACCGCCCGGCAAAATGGGTTCGGGCGGGATAGGAAATTCTTCAGGATGGCCCCGCCACATGAATAGGGGAGATTACCGAGAAACTTGATCGGCCGGTGTTGGAAAAGCTGGCGGGTGTCGAACTTCGCGCCGTCCGCGTGGTGGACCTCCACGCTTGGCTCGTTGGCGAAGCGCTCCTTGAGCCAAGCGGCGAGGCGGGAGTCGAACTCCACGAGGACAATACGGCGGACTTTCCCGACCAGGTGGCTGGTGAGGGCGCCGGTGCCGGGGCCGACTTCGACGATGCTGTCCTCCGGGCCGGCATCGAGCTGCTCGGTGATCCAGCGGGCCATATTCGGGTCGCAGAGGAAGTTCTGGCCGAGCTGGCGGCTGGGCATCACCCCGGCTGCGGCGAGGGCGTCGCGGATCTCGTGTCCTGTCACGCCGGGAGCGATGGCTGCGGCTCCTTCCGGGGGCAAGACCGCTTTCCGGACGGGGGGCGAAAAAAATCGCGAAAACAATTGAACGCCATCCGGACGCACCTGTCTGAAACACTGAAAACCGTACGCAAGTGCAGTTTTCATGTAAGGGTGAACAGCAGTTGTCAGCTCCAGCCAAGCCCGTTCCGCGGACTAGGTTTGGGTTGACGAACTTGGCCGCCAGGGAGTGGGTGCTCCCTGGCGGCTCTTTTTTTGCCCCCTTGACGGCGGGTGGGGCCTTGGGATCAAGGGGTGGCGATTGTCGCGGTTCCAACGTTTTGATCGCAAATAGGGGTTGATGCCCCCCCGGCGGCTCCTTTAACTACCGCGCCCCGCGGGCACACCCCAAGTAGCCGTCCATGATTGAAAATCTCCGCAAGTATACCGGCCTGATCATTTTCGTGGTCGCGCTGCTCTTCGTCGGCCTCGCATTCTTCGGCGATCCCGCGACCATGGGCCGGGCAAATGCCAACAATCCAGTCGTCCTCACCGTTGATGGCACCAGCTACACCGCCACCCAGTACCGCAAGCTGGCCGAGGCTCCCGCCTCCGACTACAGCATCGCCTTCCAGACCGGCACGATCCAGCTGATCGGCGAACTGGGTGCCGATGGCTCGCCGCAGGGTGTCCGCCGCTTCTTTGTCAACCGCCTCACCCTCCGCCAGGCCTGCGAAGACTTCGGCATCTACCCCTCCGACAAGGAGATCGAGGCGCACATCAAGGAAACCTTCACCGGTGCGGACGGCCAGTTCAGCCAAGAGCGCTACAACAACCTGGTCAAAGGACTCGGCCGCTACGGCATGCTGGAAAAGGATCTGCTGGATCTCATTCGCGACAGCATCGCCTCCCAGCAGCTCAAGGAGATTATCGGTGGCGGCCTGGGTGGCACCCGTGAAGCGGCACTCGAAAGCGCGGCCAGCACCGAGCAGCAGGTGAGCATCCAGATCGCCCGCACCGCCCTCGCCACCTTCCAGGAGGCGATCAAGCCGACCGACGAGGAACTCAAGGCCGCGTGGGAAACCACCAAGGAAAAGTACATGGTCGAGCGCAAGATCAAGGTGAGCTACCTGATCGCCAAGCCGACCTATCCTGAGCGGGCGGTCGAGCCGCCGAAGCTTCCGGACGCGGTGACCGAAGAGGCCAAGAAGGCCGCGGAGAAAGAAGCCGCGGACAAGAAGGCCAAGGAAGACGCCGAGTACGAGGAGGAGAAGCGCAGGATCGACGACGACGTGATCGGCAAGGTGGACGCGCTGATCCTCTCGATCCAGAACGAGGAAGGGAAGGATTTCGAGAAGCTCGTGACGGAAGACGGCTGGGCCTTGGTCACCACCGAGATGTTCCCGCGCAGCGCGGTGCCGGCCGAACTCCAGGGCAGCACGGCATCCCAGACCCCGAAGCCGGTCGCGGACTTCCTGTTCCAGTTGGTCGACAGCAAGGATCCTCTCACCCGCTTCAGCGAAGCGCTCCAGCTCAAGGACAATGCCTATCTGATCGCCCGTCTGGACGGTGAGGAAGAAGCCCGCCCGAAGACCTTCGAGGAAGCCAAGGAAGAAGTCCGCACGGATTACATCGCCCAGAAGGCGAACGAGGCTCTCAAGAAGGATGCCGACGAGAAAGCCGCCAAGATCCGCGAGGGCTTGGCTGCCGGGAAGCCTTTCGCCGATCTCGCGAAGGAAGTCGGTCTGGAGCCCAAGGCTCACGGCCCCTTCAAGGCGACTGACAAGCTGGAAGGCGAGCCCGACGTGACCACCCTCTTCCAAGCCGCTTCCACCGTGGAGTCCGGCAAGCTGGCCGATCCGGTGATCCGTCCGGACAGCGCGCTCTTCATCTTCGTCGAGAAGCGCGAACTGGTGAAGGATCCGGCCCGCGACGAGCGGATCAACCAAGCCATCACCCGCCAGGCCGAAGAGATGAAGCGGGACGCCTACATGGCTTGGCTCGCGGAGAAACTCGCGCAGGCCCAGATCGAGGAGCCTGCCACCAAACGCTAAGATCGCTCCGATGCCAGACGCCGAACGCGAGCGCTTGTTTGACGACGCGAACGGCTGTCTTGCTCTCGGCGAACTGGAGGAGGCATCGGCCCTCTACCGCCGCTGCGTCGCGCTCGATCCCGATTTCTTCGACGGCTGGCACGCCCTCGGCATGTGCCTGCTGAAACTCGGCGAGGTCAAAGAGGCGATCGGCTGCGGCCTGCAGGCCACCACCCTGCGCCCGAACGACCTGCTCGCCTGGACCGCCCTGTCCCAAATGTATGTAAGGGACGGCCAGATCGGGGAGGCAGAGGCGGCGAAGGCCAATGCGAGGATTCTCTCGCTAGGGGGCAGGGTCGTTAGGGAATGACGAATTGCGAATTTCCGAATGACGAATGTCTTGTGAAGGGAGTTCGGGGATTTGAGCATTGCTGCGGAGGCCTTTCCTTCGACATTCAATCATTCTGATTCGTCATTCTCCTTTCATGTTCTTCATCACCACCGCCATCGACTACACCAACGGCGCGCCCCACATCGGGCACGCCTACGAGAAGGTCCTCACCGATGTCATCGCCCGCTACCGGCGCCTGCGGGGAGAGGAGGTCTTTTTCCTGACCGGGGTGGACCAGCACGGCCAGAAGGTCCAGCAGACCGCCGAGCAGGAGGGGATCAACCCGGCGACCTTCGCTGCCAAGAAGACCAAGCTTTTCCTGAACCTGTGGAAGAAGCTCGGGCTGCAGTACGACGGCTGGGCGGCGACC
The DNA here is from genome assembly GCF_025950095.1 of Luteolibacter rhizosphaerae. Taxonomy (NCBI): domain Bacteria; kingdom Pseudomonadati; phylum Verrucomicrobiota; class Verrucomicrobiia; order Verrucomicrobiales; family Verrucomicrobiaceae; genus Neoluteolibacter; species Neoluteolibacter rhizosphaerae. Next base: position 14,489 of record NZ_JAPDDR010000018.1, read on the forward strand.
ACCGACGAGCGTCACAAGGCCTGCGTGCAGGCGATCCTGAGCGAGCTGAAGGAGCGCGGCGAACTCTACAAGAAAGGCTACAAGGGCTTCTACTCCGTGCGGCAGGAGCAGTTCCTCACGGATCGTGATCGGAACGAGGCCGGCGAGTTCGGTCCGGAATGGGGCCAAGTCGTCGAGATCGAAGAAGAGAACTGGTATTTCCGCCTGAGCGCCCACGCCGAGTGGCTGAAGGAATTCACCGCCAAGTATCCGGACTTCGTGATTCCCGGGTTCCGGCGCAACGAGTTGCTCGGCGCGTTGGCGAACTCCGGTGAACTCGACCTCTGCATCTCCCGTCCGAAGGAGCGCCTGCGCTGGGGTATCGAGATCCCCTTCGATCCCGAGTTCGTCACCTACGTCTGGTTCGACGCCCTGATCAATTATATCTCCTTCGCCGGGTATCGCGCGAAGGACGGTGGTGAGCTGCCTTCCTTCGAGAAGCTTTGGCCCTCCGCCGGCGGCTCGAAAGAGAGACCGGTCCACGTCATCGGCAAGGACATCCTCGTCCCCGCCCACGGGATCTACTGGCCCTGCATGCTGCATGCGATGGGCTTCAGCGACGAGGAGATGCCGCAGATTCTCGTCCACGGCTGGTGGAACATCAAAGGCGAGAAGATGTCGAAGTCGCTGGGCAACGTGGTCGATCCTGATGCCCTCGCGGACAAGTTCGGCGTGGACGCGCTACGCTACTATCTGGTGCGCGATATCACCACGGGCAAGGACGCGGACTTCGATCTCGATCGTCTCGTGATGCTCTATAACCAGGAGTTGGCCAATGAGCTGGGCAACCTCTGCAACCGCGCCCTGAACATGACCTCCCGCTTCGCGAACGGGATCGTTACGGTAAGCTCCGAAACCAAGGAAGAAGAGCAGAACCTCCGCGCCTCGCTGGAGACAGTCACCCGCGATTATCGCGCGGCGATGGACAGCTTCGACGTGGCGGAGGCGCTCAAGGCGATCAACCGCCATGTCACGCACTGCAATGCCTACGCCGAGCGGAACAAGCCATGGGAACTTTCGAAGGATCCCGCGCTGAAGGGGCGACTCGATACCGTGCTGCAGCATCTGGTGGAGAGCCTGGCCCATTGCGCGGTGCTGCTTTCACCGGTGCTCCCGGATCCCGCCGCGCGCATCGCGGCACAACTCCGTGCCGACGATCTGCTTTCCCTGAAGCTGGATGATCTGAAGTGGGGCTTGATCCCGGATGGCCATGAAACCGGCAAGCCGAAGCCGGTCTTCCCGCGGATCGTGATCGAAGAAAGCGAGGAAGGAACTGCGGGCTGACAAGTTCGGGTCGTGGCGGCTTTCTCGTGCTGCCGCCATGACCCATCGTTCCCCGGCCCGGACTGCCCTGATCGCAATGGCGATCTTGCTTCTGCTTGGAGTGGCTTGGCTGGCATGGCCGAACTTGCGGGCGGGGTCTGACTTGGTGAGCAAGGCAGGAGATGAAGAGCTTTCCCTGCCTGACGGAAAGGCTTCTGCCAGGGACGGATCACCGCGGAGTGCGAGCGCCCGCGAGGGTGAGAAGGACGGCACGGTGAAGCTGCGTTCCTTGCTCGAGTTGAGAGAAGGGGAAATGGCGGTCGTCGAGATTCCGCCGGAGAACTTGAAGAAGCTTTCGATCTCGGTCGGTGTCTCCGATCCGGCCGATGTGGCCGGGTCGAGACCCGGCGTCCTGGCTCATATAAGACAGGAAGAGCTGGAGAGCATTTTCGCGGGGGCGTCCGAGGATACCCGGGTGAGGGGAAAGCTCCAGATGGCGGATGGAAAGCTCGAGTGGGACGGCGCTCGCCTGAAGGTGGATGGAAGGATCCTGCGCGGTGATTCCGAGGCGACACTTATGCTGAACATGAGCCAGGAGGGCAGAGAAACCATGGTGACCACCTTCTCTGTCCGCGCGTCCTCGTTGGTTATCTTATATTCCTCATCGCCTGATCCGGAAGGTTTGGCGATCCTTGTGGGCGGGGCGGGAGGCGGTGGAGATGATGTTTCCAAAGGTCCCGGATCGGAGCGAAACCCGGGGGAATAGCCGGAATCGAAGCTGCGGGCCGCTGGTTTCCAATTCGTCACGTGTTCAGCCTGCGTTTGCTTTCAGTCCTCTGCTAAGTCGCGGTTTTAGTTATTTCATCCGTTGTGACTAATGTGATGAGGCGAAAGCATAGCCCACGAAATTGTCACGACATGACTGATGAATCGCCTGTTCGGGCACGTATGTTGCTCGCGTTCCCGCACCCACCCTGACACACCATGAACACATCCCACGAGTCCCTACCCTTCCCCGACTCGACCTCCCTGTCCCCGGAGCTTGTCTTCGGGGACTACTGGAGTCCCTTCGCGGTCTCCGAATTGATCCGCGCCAAGAGCGCCCATGGAGAAACCCCGGCCTTCCTCTACGTGGGAAGGAAAGAGGTCGCTCTCCTGCGCGAGCACTTGGCGGAGGTCTTCGGGATCGAGTCCGTATCCACGCTGCGCGATACCTACTACATGGGTCTCGAAGTCGTGGAGATCGAATGCGAGTCCTTCCTCTTCGCCGGCGGCCGCAAGGCCGTGCGCACCCTCCAGCAGCCGCTCGCCCGTCGTCCCGCAGGCTACGATTCCACGGTGGCGGCCTTGCTCCGGTTCCGGATCTGATTTCCCCTCCCTCTTGGGTGGCCAGCGCCCCATCCGGCCGCAAGGCGGGCGGGGCGACGGCGGCCCGATGGGCGTGTACGGGCGCGACCATTTTCTCCGAGCAAGCGGCGGAAAGCGGTCAAATTTCCCTCAATACGGCCCAAATCTTCCGATTGGATTGCGGCACCGGCCTTATGGCTTTTTCATAGCCGGACATGAACCCGCCTTCCCGACACGCCGATCTCCTTGCATGGGTCGAGGAGATGTCAGCCCTCTGCCAGCCCGAGCGTGTGGAGTGGTGCGATGGCTCGCAGGAGGAGTGGGATCGCTTGTGCCAGCTTCTGGTCGAGAAGGGGACTTTCACCCGTCTCAATCCCGAGATGCGTCCGAATTCTTATCTCGCCCGCTCCACCCCTTCGGATGTGGCACGGGTGGAGGACCGCACCTTCATCTGCTCGCGGCGCAAGGACCTGGCCGGCCCCACCAATCACTGGATGGCTCCGGCGGAAATGAAGTCGCTGCTCACCGGCAAGTTCACCGGCTCGATGAAGGGCCGTACGATGTATGTCGTGCCCTTCTGCACGGGCCCGCTCGACTCGCCGCTGGCGAAGATCGGCGTGCAGGTCACGGACAGCGCCTATGTGGCGGTGAACACTCGCATCATGGCGCACATGGGGCGCCGCGTGTTGGATCGGCTTGAAGCGGAGGCATCCGGACAATTGCCCGCGAAGCGTGACGGCCACGGCCGCTTCATTCCCTGCCTGCACTCGATCGGGGCTCCGCTCGAGCCCGGTCAGGCCGACGTGCCTTGGCCCTGCAACGAGGACAAGTACATCGTCCATTTTCCCGAGTCCCGCGAGATCTGGTCCTACGGCTCCGGCTATGGCGGCAATGCCCTGCTGGGCAAGAAGTGCCTCGCGCTCCGCATCGCCAGCAATATCGCGCGCGAGCACAACTGGATGGCGGAGCACATGCTGATTCTGGGACTCGAGTCGCCGAGCGGGGAAAAGACCTACGTCACCGCCGCCTTCCCCTCTGCCTGCGGAAAGACCAACCTGGCGATGATCGTGCCGCCGAAGACCTATGCCGAGGCGGGTTGGAAGACAACCATCGTGGGCGATGACATCGCTTGGCTGTGGCCGCACGAGGACGGTCGCCTGCACGCGATCAACCCGGAGACCGGCTACTTCGGCGTGGCCCCGGGAACCTCCTACGACACCAATCCGATCGCGATGGAGTCGATGAAGGAGAACACAATCTTCACCAACGTCGCTCTAACCGATGATGGCGACGTCTGGTGGGAAGGGCTCACAAAGGATGCGCCCGCCCACCTCATCGATTGGCAGGGTCAGGACTGGACGCCCGGCTGCGGTCGCCCCGCCGCGCATGCGAATGCCCGCTTCACCGCGCCAGCCAGCCAGTGTCCGACGATCGACCCGCAGTGGCAGAATCCGGAGGGTGTGCCGGTCTCCGCGATCATCTTCGGCGGCCGCCGGCCGAACACGATGCCGCTGGTCTATCAGGCCTTCAATTGGTCGCACGGTGTCTATGTCGGCGCGACCATGGGCTCCGAGGTTACTGCCGCCGCGATCGGTCTGAAGGCCGGAGTGCGACGTGATCCTTTCGCGATGCTGCCCTTCACCGGCTACAACATGGCGGACTACTTCCACCACTGGCTCGACATGCGCCGGAAGGTGACGCACCTGCCGCGTTTCTTCCACGTGAACTGGTTCCGCAAGGATGAGAACGGCAAGTTCCTCTGGCCGGGCTTCGGCGAGAACATGCGGGTGCTGGAGTGGATCGTAAACCGCTGCCGCGGGCGCATCCCGGGGCACGAGACCCAGATCGGCTGGACCCCGGATTGGGAGGACTTCAACGTGGCCGGTCTCGAGGGCTTCGACGAGCAGCGCTTCGACCAGTGCATGGCCTTCGACGCGGAGGAGTGGAAGGCGGAGATCCTCTCGCAGGGAGAGCTGTTCCTGAAGCTCTACGATTACCTGCCGAAGGAGATCGTGTTCCAGCGCGAGCTGCTCGCGGCACGCCTGAGCTGAAATGAAGAAGGCGAGGAACGGGATTCCTCGCCTTCGTTCGTTTGAGAGTCGTTGCGTAACTCAGCCCGCGATCACGAATTTCGGATCGTAGAAGTAGAGCGATTGCACCTCGCCGTCCGCGCCGTCGTAGATCACCAGCACGTAGTTGCCCGGATCATCGGGACGGAATGAAGTAAGGATCTTCTGCGGATTGCGCAGCCGTACGGTCACGTCGCCACCCGCATTGCCCAAGTCGATGGTGGTGGTCATCATGCGCTTCACGGAGGCTCCTTCCGGCTTGTCCTTGCCTTGGATCGAGGTCTCGAAAAGCACCTCCGGATTGCGGCAGACACTGAGCACGGTCATGCGGAATCCCTTCTCTTGGGCGCGTTGCTTGAGGCGCAGGATCTTCACGCCCCAGCGCTCCGGCTTGTCCTTGTCCGCCGGTATCTTCTCGGCGAAGGCGACCAGGCTGATCGTCTCGCCAGCCTCCACATTCAGCGTGGTGCTGCCTTCTTCCACGCCATCCTTGGACACGGTGATCTTCTTGGATCCGGCTTCCAACCCGATGCCGCCGGTGCGTTGGCCGAGCTTGTAGCCCTTCGGGTACATGTTCTCGCCATCGATCAGGAGTTTCGTGTTGCCGGTGCCCGGACCCACGGCATTGACCAGGCGGATGAATCCCACCTGAGGCCTGCCGCCCTGCGCCAAGGCGAGCGCGGGCAGCAGCGCGAAGAAGAGGCAAGCCAGCCGCGCGAGCAGGCCGGCGGGTCGCAAGGCCGGGCCCTGCAGTTTAGAAATCGTTCTCATGGGTTACGCGGGGCTGATATTCGGTTTCGAGGATGTCTTCGTTGTCATCGCGGTCGCCCGGATCGGCGAAGACGGTGAAGGCCTTCTTGGATTCGGAAAGGACCTCGACATCTTCCATGTTCCCGCCTTCGGGGAGATAGACCGCTTGGCCGACCACCCAGACGCGGAAGTTCCGCGAGCGCAGGGTGGAGGCTTCGTAGAGCCGGGAGAACATTTCCTCGCTGGCGGAGTCCGTCCATTCGATGCGGGTGTTCTGAGCGTAGACCTCGCGATTGCCGAAGACCGGGCGATCGGTCGCATCCTTGGCCTTGGCGATATCGGCGGCGCAGGCGAAAGGCCGCGAGCGGACGATTGCCTCCGCCACCCGGTCCGCGACCTTGGTGTTGGTGGGCGTGCCGAGATTCAGGGCGGCGATGGGCTGCGCCATCATCGTGCTCGTCTGGTGATTCGTGGAGGTGGTCTGGGAGAGGAGCGGGTCTTGTTTGAGATAGCCTGCGACCAAGGCGCGGATCGCATCCGGCTCGGCGGTGTTCAGGTTCACGTTGCCCTCGATGCGGATCAGCTTGCCCTCACGCTTGTCGACATCCCGCGAGGTGGAGATGCCGGTATGGAAGAGGTCGAGGAGATGCGCGGCATGCTGGCCCGGGGTATCGCGGAACCGCGGGTGCTCGGCGCGGCCGATGCGGAGCGTGTTACCCCCGCCGCTTTCGGTGGTGTAGGGAGAGTTCAGTTCCACCTCCGGCCATGACACCCGGCCGGGCGGCAGGCTGGGGCTTGCGGAATTGTGAGTCGCCGTATCCCGCGCGCCGCTGCCGGGAGAGCCGGTCAGATCCCCGTAGGTCGGCCTCCACATCACCGGATCATAGGCGCGGCCCAGCTCCGTGGCGCTGTAGAAGCGGCCCAGGTTCGACATCCGCATCGGCGCCTGCTCGGCCACGGGGGTTGGCAGATTGAGGAAGAAGCGCGGGTCATCCGGCACGGTGCGGCGATCCTCGGTGAAGAAGTTGTTCGAGCCGTAGGGCGAGTTGTGGCCGCCATCCGGCCATTCGGATGGCAGTACCCGCCCGTAGTGCTTGCGCTTCGCCGCGCTGTCGCTGGAGTAGATGCTGCCCCAGCGGATGGTGCGGCGGTTCGGGCTGTAGTTCTGCGGCCAGGAATTCGCGTCCTGCGGTGCGGTGATGTACATCGACATCCGCGGGTCGCCCATGTTGTTCACGAAAGACTCGGTCTTCAGCTTGTAGCTGTGGCCCGGGATCGTTGCAGAGACCTTTTGGCTCGAGTTGGTGGCATTGTTGCCGGGGTAATAGAGCAGTTGATCGTAGTGGCGCAGCTTGCCCTTGGAGTGATCTACCATCGTGTTGTTCCAGCGCATCTTGTAGCCGCTCTGCTGGTTGTCGTCGTTGCTCACCTCGAGCGGGCTCGGCACGAAGAGCGAGGCCGCCCCGACATCGATCCTCATCCGGGCTTCGCCGAGCTTGAAGACCTTGTACTCGTTCGCGCGCAGGCTGACATTGATCGAGGGGAACCAGAAGGAGTCGGGGCCCTCGCGCATGATGTTGGTCGCCGTTACGCTTGGATCGAAAAGCAGCTCGGGATCGCCCAAGCCGATCTCCGGAATCGCACCGACCTGCATCGAGTACTCCGTTTCGTAGGAGAACTGCGCCTGGCCGGAGACCGGCTGGTTGGTCATGTTCCAGAGCTCGGCGAAGACCGTGACGAGAATCGTGACATAGGTGCGGGACTGGTCGCGGGTAACGCTGTCCCACTTGATGGAGAACATGTGCTCGCTGACCAGCGGGAAGCCCTCGATGCCGCGGTAGCGACCCTCTACCACGCGAGGTGTGTCGTCGGTATCCGCGTAGTCGAATGCGTTGGCTGCGATCGTGCGCAGGTAATCCTCCGGGAAGCCGCCTTGGCGGTTCTTGAACTCCGGCAACGCGGAGTCGACCCAAGTGGCAAACTCGTCCACCGCTCCGCCGGGTGACTTGTTGAGCAGTTCGTTGAGGTTCCGCTTCGGCTGACCTGCGGCTTCTCCGGAAATGCCGCGTGCGTAGGGGACGACCGGATGCTCATCGTAAGGCTGGATGATTGGGCTCGTGCTGCGCTCCAGCGCGGCGGCGATGTCATCGTCCAGTTCACCTTCCTCGTTCCGCTTCAGGGGCGCTTCATAGCCGACGGCACCCACCACCGAGTCCGGCGAGAGCATGGCAGGGCGGCCATCGACGATCTGATTGGTCAGCTTGCCATCGCCATCTTCCGTTGCCTTCGGATCGAGAACGTGGATCGCGACTTGATCGAGCCGCTTGTCGGTAGGCTCTTCGGGAGGATTCGGGTTGATGCCGGAAACCGGGAAGGGATAGGCGTTGCGCGAGTTGGCGCCGCCATCGCCATCCTTGTTGCCCGCCGTCATGGCATCGACCTTGGATTGCAGGTCTTCCACCCAGTAAGCATAGCGGGCGACCATCTCGCCCTTTTCGTTCTTCACCGGCACCCACTCGACCTGGATGGGGTCTTGCCAAGGCAGAGTCTTGAAAGTGGCGTGGTCGGTATCGTCGTCGTCCACCTCGGGGATTTCGGGGGCGACCAAGGTTCCGCTCTGAGTCGGCATCTCGTTCGCGCTGAAGAGAGGCGTGTAGCGGTAGGTGACATTGGTGCCGCCGCCATCGCCACGCGCCACGTAGAGCTGCGAGGGTGCATCGAGCTTGCTGTTCTCGACCAGATTCGGCGAGGGGCGACCGATAATCAGAAAGTCGTCGTTCGCGGTCTCTTTCCTGAGGATCGCCCGGAAGTCTTCCAAGCCCGCGCGGGCAGCGAGCTCGGCGCGTTTGGCATCCGCGAAGGAGCGTGCGGTCTTCTTCTCAATGCTGATGATGGCGATCAGCCCGACCGCGAGAATCAGCATCGCGGCGGAGACGATCATGACGGCCGGCAGCGTGAAGCCCGGCGCGTGGCTGCGGCGTGGGTGGCGTTCAGGCATCGTTTCCAAATCTCTGGATCGCCTCGTAAGTTTCGAGGCCACGGTTGTGAGATGCTTCCTCCGGATCTCCGAGCAGAGGGTGGTTGCCCCAGTCGGCGGAGGTGGTGAGCTTTCCGAGCAAGTCGCGGCGGGCGACTGTCAGCTTGATGCGGAGGGCATCGGGAGCATTGCTGGTGTCGCCGTCCCAGTCTTCCCAGCGGCCGCTGCCATCGCGCATGAGGGGCTCGGCGGAGAAGGAAACCACGCCGAAGGCTACCGGTTCATCCGCGTCTTCTTCGGTGAAGAGGGAGTCGAAGCTGCCGCTGCCCCGGAGCGCGGGGAAGACATCGCCGCTGTCGCGGAAGCCGCGCATGAGGCAGCGCACCGTGGTGCCGGCCACGACCACGTCCTTGATGTAGTAGTGGATCGCGCAGAGGTCGCCATTGCGCTTCTTCTCGGTCTGGGCGTCGTCCGCTTGCAAGGAGATGAATCCGAGCTGCGCCTGCCTCCAGCCGGAACCGTCGTTCTCGAGGATCGTGTCCTTGTGCCACTCGGCCTTCGCGAGATCGCCGGAGAGCTGGGTCAGCAGCGCGCGGGCTTCGCGTTCGGCGGCCACGTTCCCGGAACCCCGGTCGTAGCCATCGCCGGCCCGGGACAGGATCGTCGCCGCGACGAAGAGGATGATCGAGCCGATGGCCATGGTGACCATCATTTCGACCAGCGTGAAACCGCTGCGTGGGGAGGCGGTTCCGGATTTCATGGCAGCTTGGTGTGGAAGTCCATTTTCCGGCGGCGTTCGGAGGGCGCGATGGCGGGATATTCGATCGAGACCTTCACGGTCAGCATGGACGGGAAGCCCTCGCGATCCTCCTCATCGGTCCCTTGGAGGGTCGCCAGGTAATAGGCCTCCTGAGTGCCGAGCTCTTCGATGCCGGCATCGTACTGCCCTCCATCCACGCGCCCGAGGAGTTTGCCATCTCCACCGAAGGCGAGGCAGAGCAAGTCGGTCTTGCCGAATTCCTGGCCCCGCAGCATCGCGGGCAGGTGCTCGGCGGCTCCGCGGCTCGCCATCTCCAGCTCGGACATGCTGTTCTCCACGATCAAGGGCGCCCGGGTTTCTGCACGGGCGGAGCTGCCGCCTTCATTCGCGCGCATCAGTGCGGCCAGCGCCAATGGAGCGACCACCGCCAGAACGCCGATCGAAACCATTGCCTCCACGAGGGAGACGCCGCGCTGCAAGCCCGGTCGTGGGGAGGGAAGTTTCATCAGTCGAGTCTCCAAGGCCGGGCGACCACCCGGCCGATCCGCAGCGAGCTGGCGCCGCCGCCGGTCACGGGCATCGCCTTGCCGCCGCGGTAGTTCCCGTTGCCAACCTTTAGGGCCACGGGGTCCGACCCGCTCGGCCAAGCCAGGCCGCCGCGGGGGTTGAAAGCGAGAACATGGACGGAGGCGGAATTCTGGCCATCCTTCCAGCTGAGCTGGACCTTTTCCTGTTCGAGCAGGTTGTCGAAGTCGCGGATCTTGTCGCCGAGGAAGACGACGCCGGTCGGGAGCACGCTCCAACGCTGGATTTGGATGGCTTCGACTTCCGAGCCTTCCTCGGGCAGGGCATCCACCTCGAAGAGGCCGAATCGGCAATGCTCGTCGACATCCCCGGACTGGGGTTCGGCTACGGCGAGGAGGATGGGCTTGCGCCGTGTGATCGCGGTGGTCCGCGCCTGCTCGATCGCGGCGACCACCTGGTCGGTGCCGGTGCGCTGGGCGTTCGCGGCGGTGTTCCCCATCACGGACAGGCCCGCCATGGTGAGGGCCCCGATGATGACCATCACGACCAGCAGCTCGATCAAGCTGAAGCCGGGTGCGGCGTGGGAAGGGAATCTGAGAGGCGGTTTCACGCGGGGACGGGGAATACGCGACTCCGACATTGCTCGGATGCCATCACGAAGTAAACACTCAAGGCGTCGGTTGCCGAGGCCTTTGCCACAAATTCGGGATTGTAACGATCCTGTCAGATTCACGCTCTTTGCCCCCGCTCCATGTGACGCGTACGTTGCAGGAATCATGCCGCCGGGGATCTTTCTCATCGACGCGATCGGACCGTTTTTCCGCGGTTTCGAGGGACGCCGGATCAATTGGTCCAAGATTCCCTTCACTTACCTGGCCACCGAGGGGGACCAGCGCAGCGTTCAATGGAACGCTATTCGTGAAGATATGCTCCGGTTTACCCGGGAAGCCGCTGCAGCAGGTTACAATGCGGTCACCTTCGACGATCTGGCCCATCTGGCGCCGCACTCCCTGCACGAGCCGGAGACGGCGGCGCGGATCGCAGTGTTCCGGGAGGAGTTCCGGGAGATCTTCCGGATCGCCCGTGAGGCCGGGCTGGCGATTTACGTGACTTCGGACGTTCTACCGGTGACGCCGCAGGTGGATGCGGTCCTCGGCAATCACCGGCAAAGGCTGGAGGATTTTTATGTCGAGTTGGTGAGCAGCTTTCTGCGCGACTTCCCGGAAATAAGCGGCTTGGTGCTGCGGATCGGCGAGAGTGACGGGGTGGATGTGAAGGATCCGATCCGCACCCGCCTGCATGTCCGGAGCGCCACCGAGACGAACCGCCTCCTGCGCACCCTGCTGCCGGTGTTCGAGCAACATGATCGCACCTTGATTCTCCGGACTTGGACGGTGGGGGCACACCGGGTGGGTGACCTGATCTGGCACCGCCGAACTCTGGCCCACGCGTTGGATGGCATCGAGTCCCCGAACTTCATTCTCTCCATGAAGTACGGCGAGAGCGACTTCTTCCGCTACCTGCCCCTGAACCGCGCATTCTTCCGGACCCCGCACCGCAAGATCGTCGAGCTGCAAGCGCGGCGCGAGTACGAAGGGGCGGGGGAGTTCCCGAGCTTCATCGGCTGGGACTGCGAGAACTACGCCCGCGAGCTGCAGGGCAATGCGAACCTGGCGGGGATCTCGGTGTGGTGTCAGACCGGGGGCTGGCACCGTTTCCGACGTCTCACCTTTCTTGAGGAGGGAGACCGCGATTTCTGGCTGAGGCTGAACACGGTGGTGGCGCTACGCATCTTTCGCGATCGCGAATCGGTGGAGGATGCCGTGGCGGGAATCGTCGGTGCGGAGCGCGCTCCGGCCGTCTTGGAATTGCTACGCCATGCCGAGACCGTGGTGAAGGAGTTGCACTACATCGGCGACTTCGCGACCCAGAAGCTCTTCTTCCGCCGCGTGCGCATCCCGCCTCTTCTCCACGTCTACTGGGACTGCCTGTTCATCAATCACGCGGTGAGGAAGGTGCTGCGGCATTTCGTCCGGGATCCCGAGCGGTCCCTTCGTGAAGGGGAGGCAGCCTATGCACTCTTTCCGCGGATGATCGAGCTCGCCCGCAGCGCGGAGTTGCCGGTGGCGGATATCGAGCATTGGCGCGACTTCTGCCATCTGATCCGTCTTGCCCGCCGCTATTACTTCCTGCCCTTCGATCCGGAACTGGCCGAGAAGATCCGCGCTTCGAAGAAGGCCTACAAGAAGGCTTGGCCGAGCGAGCGCCGCCAGCGCTACCGCATCAAGCTGTCTTTCGAGCCCTTCAAGGTGAAACGGCAGACCCTTGGCTGGCTCTCCTCGCTGTTACTCCGGCGGCAGCGCGGCTACCGGCTGATCGATCACGTCTTCACGCTGAATCTTCTCGGGCTCGCCTTCCGTTTGTTCCGTCCGGGGAAGAGCAAGGCGGTGCCGAAGTTCCTGCGGAAGAGCGCGATGGGGGTCGATGCCTTGTTCAGGTGAGGCGCACTTCGTGATACTCCAGCGCCCACTCCTTCATGAAACGGACCCGATTCGGTTCGATGCGGTAGATCAGGAGTTCGGGGTTATCCGGGGTGCCGAGGTAGGATCTTAGCAAGGGGTTCTTCTCCCAGATCGCTGCGAGCAACTCGGGGTCGTCTTCGATCATGGCGATCCCGGTGATTCTGACCTGATGGTGATCCGCATCGAGATAGCAGAGTTCCACCCTCGGGTTGGCAGCGATCTCGCCGGTCTTGTGATAGCTTCGCAAGTTCGCCACCCAGATGGTGAATCGTTCGGTTTTCACCGGTGAAACGGGCCTGATCCTCGGCTGTCCGGCATCGTCGCTCGCGAGCATCGGGAACTTGGCGGCTTTCATGGTGGCAAGTGCCAACTCCGGGAGTTGCGCGGGATCGACGGGCTCGGGTTTGGGTTGTGCCATGGTGCGAGACAATGCGCCGGATACGCAGCGCCTCCAGCGTGAACTTGCCGCAGGCCACGAGATCTGATCGGATGGCGATGATGAAACGGACCCTCGCCCTTCTCGCCTGTCTGATCTCCGTTGTTGCCGCAGAGGAGCGACCTGCCCTCTATCCCTTCGATGTGACTCTTGGAGGGACCAAGGCGGAGATGAAGGAAGGCAACGAGATCTTTGCCGAAGTGTCGAAGCCGGTTGCTCCGGACGCCGTGCTGGCGCTGGAGAAGGAAGTGCCGATGCTGATCGTGAACGCTTTTCCCTGCAAGGAAGACGGGACCGTGGAAGAGACGCAGGCGGCCGCCATCATCTTCGCGCAGAATGTGAAGGAGGTGAAGCTGGATGCCACCATGGACAAGAAGAAGCTCGTACCGGGCACCTACCTCGCGAACGTGGTGGCGGACGGCAAGACCTCGCGGATCGTGTTCGTGGTAGCGACCCCGGATCAGAAGCCGGTGGTGAACTTCTCGAAGGTGCTGGGCTTCCTGAAGAAAAAGGCGGGGGTCGAGTGAATGACGTACGTCCGCTTCGTATCAGGCACCAACCGTGAGGAGCCCCGGGACCAGCATGGCGTGGTCACGGAGTTGAGAATGCTCAGGGACTCCGGCACGCTCGCCGCGTATGAGGTCGAGCATATCAACGAACTATTCAAATGGTTCAACGAGGAGCTGACCTGTCCGCCCTTCAGGAAGAAGCGATGGTCTGCCGATGCGATCAGTTGGTTCAAGGGCAGTGCCCAGGATCTCATCTCACGTTTCCGGGATATGATCGCGATCCTGGAAATCCACGACCGGCCGGTGCGGATGATCACGACCGATGATCCGGGACGCATCCTCTACGAGGATGAGCACCAAGTGGTGGCCGAGTCTCCGGAATACTGAGAGGCCTTGGTTCAGGCTCCGACTTTCAAGCTCATGCCCATCTCGCGGAAGATCCGGTCGCGAGCCTCCAGGTAGCCGCGTGAGTCGAGGTCGCGGGGGCGCGGGATCTCGATCTTTTCGCTGAACTGGACGGTGGCGGGGCGACGGCTCATGACGAGCACGGTGTCCGCAAGTTGGACGGCTTCCTCGATGTCGTGGGTGACGAAGAGGATCGTCTTTTTCTCCTCCTGCCAGATGCGAACGAGGTCCGCGCGCATCTTGAGACGGGTGATGAAATCGAGCGCGCCGAAAGGCTCGTCCATGTAGATGATGTCCGGCGATGCGGCGAGCGCACGTGCGATCTCCACTCGCTGGCGCATGCCACCGGACAACTCGCGCGGATAAGATTTGTCGAAGCCGGTGAGGCCGACCATGTCGATGTAGCGTTTGACCACGGTACGGCGTTCTTCCTCCGTGCGTTCCAAGAGGCCGAAGCCGACATTGTCCTCCACGTTCAGCCAAGGAAACACACCGTTCTCTTGGAAGACGAAGATGCGTTTCGGGTCAGGTCCGGTGACCGGCTTGCCCTCTACAAGGATGCTTCCAGAGCTTTGCTGAAGGAAACCGCCGATGATATTCAGCAGGGTGGACTTGCCGCAGCCGGACGGACCGACGATGCAAACGAATTCACCCCTCTTCACGGAGAGATTTACGTCTTCCAGTACATGGACCTGTTCCCCCTTCTTCTTGCCGGGGAAGGTCATCCAGAGGTCGCGGATTTCGATTGCGTTGGATGAAGCGCTCATTTGTTGGCGTAGCCCCAGCGGACCTCGTCGAATTTTTCCAAACGTCGGACTGCAATGTCCAAGCCTAGGCCAATGAGGCCGATCATCACCATGCCGGCGACCACGAGGTCGTAGCGCTTGCCAGCATTGCGGGCGTCAATGATCAGGTAGCCCAATCCCGAGTTCACGGCGATCATCTCGGCCGCCACTACAACGAGCCAGGCAATGCCGAGGGCGATGCGAAGGCCGGTGAGGATCTGCGGCAGGCATGCGGGGAAGATCACCTTGCGGAAAAGCTGGGCATTGGAGAGGCCGAAGTTGCGGGCGGCCCGCACATAGACCGGCTGCATGTTCTGAACCGCGGCCATGGAAGAGACCGTGATCGGGAACACGCTCGCCAAGAAGATTAGGAACACGGGTGCCAGATCCGTAACCCCGAACCAGAGGATTGCCACCGGGATCCACGCAATCGGAGAGATCGGCCGGAAGACCTGGATCATGGGGTTGAGCGCGAGCGCCGCCGGTCTGAACCACCCGAGCAAGAGTCCAAGCGGTACGCCCACCATGATGGCTAGGAAGAAGCCCCAAGTCACCCGGAACAAGGAGGCGACGATATATTTCAGGAGAACTCCCTTCTGGACCAACTCAACGATCCCGAGAGCAACCTGCCAAGGGGTGGGGAAAAGATCGCTGCCGGAGATTTTCACGGCCATGTGCCAGGCGACCAAAAAGAGAACCGCGACGATGAGCGGCAGATGGATGTTCTTCATGGTTCGTCCAAATCCTTCAATGCCTGTTCCGCGGTATATTCGTAGGCCTTCTTCCTCGTTTCCGCCGCATCGCTGAAGCGGGTGTCCACGTAGTCTTCAAACTTCACGGTGCCTTGCAGGATGCCGGACTGCTTTCCAAGGGCCGCGATTTCTTCGAAGTTTTCTTTCTGCACTCCAAGGTTGCCGTATCTCACCCGATCCGGCGGCTTGCTCAGCACGAACTCCAGCAGGCGGGGGTGTTGGTTGTAGTAACGCTTCGATACGAACTGCGCGGCCGCCATGCGCTTGTCCATGCCGTCCTCCAGCCACATGCCGCTGTTCGCGATTCCATCCACCAGCTTCTGGACCCGGTCCGGATGGTCGCGGATCTCGTCCTCATGAACGGCAAGAACGCAGGAGATGAAGTTCGGCCAGATGTCTTTGGTCAGGTAAAGGACACGGCCGTAGCCGTCCAACTCGCACTGGCCCATGAAAGGCTCCCCGCTCGTCACCGCATCTACCGACTTGGTGGCCAGCGCGGTGGGCATGTCGGGCGGGGGCATTTCCAGCAGTTTGATGTCGTCGATGGTCATTCCCGCATTGTTGAGAGCGCGGAAGATGAGGAGACGCTGGTTGGAGTAGCGGTTTGGCACTGCGACCACCTTGCCACGCAGGTCGGCGATGCTGCGGATGTTCGAGTCCTTCTGCACCATCAGAGCGGTGCCGTCGCGGTGTCCCAAGTAGACGATCTTGATCGGCACTCCCTGCTCGCGCAGCGCGATCGCCATCGGTGCCAAAATGAAGGTGGCCTTGGTATGGCCGGAAAGGAAGGACTCCTTGAGTTCCGGCCAACCGCTGAATTTCAGCGGCTCGAAAATGCCGTCGCCCTCGATTTCCTTGTTAATGAAATTGGTAACCGGGCAGGTCAGGTGACAGGTGACCGGGAGAAATCCAATCCTGAGCTTGTCTTCCTTTTCCTCACCCCAAGTGAACTTCTCCATGTTCATTTGGTAGTGCATCGCGGAAATCGCACCGATCCAGACGGAGGCGGTTAGAAGCAGCGTGCCGCGTAGGGTCATGAGAGAAGGGAAGGGGTGGAGCGAGCGCGCTGGTAGCCTGCGGCTCAGGGCGATCTGATCCTAGCCGGGCGGCCCCTTCAATTCCTTTGTAGCGCCAAACGTGGCGATAGATTGCACTTTAGTAATGACGGAGGCCCGGGTAGGATCGAGCCATTCGAACCATTCATCGGTGATGCCCCGTCTCTCGAAAGATCAGCATAATCATTTGACCGTTACCTTGGACCGCTGGTTGAAGACCAACTTCCGGGATTCCCTCGATCTCCAGGCCTTGGCGAAGGAGATCGGGATCACGCGGTTCCTGCTATGCCGTCTCTACCGGGAGCGCTCGGGCAAGACCATCCGTCTCAAGCAACGGGAGATCCGAGTCAACCATGCAGCCAAGCTCCTGTCGAAGGGTGAACGGAAGATCAGCGATGTCGCCCGGGAGGTGGGCTATGCGAGCCTGAGCCACTTCACCAAAGCCTTTCAGGAGGAAAAGGGACGGCTGCCAAGCGCTTGGAGAAGCCATCCCCGGATCATCGCAATCCCCGACACCGCGGGCGGCTTGCCCGCACCGGGGCTGACCTTCGTGAGAGAGATCAGCGAAGTGCCTGCCGAGTTGACGGGTGGGTCCGGGCAGTGGGAGCAGGGTGAGAACGATACCGCACCGCCTCGCAGCTCCGGAACATCCCGCCGCAGCCGCGGGCGATGGAAAGCGGGAAATGCATTTGTCGATTGAGCTTTCTGCCTATTTGGCTGCGAGTTCCTTCTGGTCCTCGATGGCGGTCAGCTCCCATTTGCCGTCCTTGCCGATCTTGAGCAGCCAATCGTGGTGCTTCAGGAGAGTGGACCGGTGACCCACGCTCACGTAGGTGTAGCGATGCTTCCGGAGATACTGATAGAGCCGGTCTTCGTTCGGTTCATCCAGCGCGCTGGTCGATTCGTCGAGGAAGGCAATCGCGGGGCGTTTGAATAAAAGCCGGGCGAAGGAAAGGCGCTGTTGTTCGCCAAGCGAGAGCATGTTGGCCCAGTCCGCTTCACGGTCGAAGTCTCCCTCCACCCGGTCCGAAAGTTCCGGCAGGTTCACCGTCTCCAGTACTTCCTGCATGGTTTCGTTGTCGGTATCTCTCCGCGCCTCCGGATAGTCGAGCTGGGCGCGCAGGCTGCCGGGCACCATGTAGGGCCGCTGCGGCAGGAACATCATGTTGCGGTAGGGCGGTCGGCCGATCTTGCCCTCGCCCGTGCTCCATAGTCCGGCGATGGTCCTGAGGAGGGAACTTTTGCCCGAGCCGCTCTCGCCCATGATCAGCAGGCTCTTCCCGGGTTGGAGGCGGAAGTTCAGATCGTGCATCAGCTCTCGCCCGCTATCCGGGGTCTTCACCGTCAGATTTTCCAGAGCGATGGTTTTCTCGTCCTCGCTGATCTCGATCTGCTCTGCGTGTTCCGCCTCCAGGTCGTCCTCTGCATCGCGCTCGTCGAGGAAGTCCCACAGGGAACCGAGCCGCGTCACCCCTGCGGCGAAAGCGCTCAAGCGCTCGAACTGGGTGATGAACAGGGAGACAGCTGCGAGAAAGGTCGCGAAAGCTGCCGTGGCTTGCGCGATCTTCCCGAACTCCACCTTCCCCTGCATGAAGAGGGGGGCCACGATCACGAGTGGCAGGATCAGGGCGAGCGAATTGTAGCCCGTGGTGAAGAAGGCAAGATTCCGGTTCCAACGGATCAGAACGAGCATGTTTCCCACCACGCCGCCCAAGCGGGCCCGCAGGTCGCGCAACTCACGGCGCTCGCCGCGGTAAAAGGCGATCGATTCCGCGTTGTCCCGCACCCGCACCAACCCATAGCGCAGGTTCGCCTCGCGCTCATATTGGAGGTAGTTCAAGCCGATCAGCCGTTTCCCGATCAGGAATGCGACGAGGGATCCCACGAGAGCGTAGCTTACCAGCACGGCGACCAAGGTTCCGGAGATCGACCACAGGACGCTCGCGTAGCCGATGATCTGGATCACCGAGTTGATCACGAGCAGGGAGAAGGAGAGCGAGGTAGTGGTGAAATTCCGGGCGTCTTCCGAGATGCGCTGATCGGGGTTGTCGATTTCCTCATGCCCCTGCAAGCGGTAGTAGGCGCGGTTGTAAAAGTAGCGGAGCGTGAAGGTGCGGGTGAGGAAGTCCCGCCAGTTCAGAGCGAGGCGCTCTTCCACATATCGGTAGAAAGCGGCCAGAGGGATGGTGACGGCGATGGTCCCCAGATAAAGCCAGAGCTCCTTCTGGAAGGCGGCGGAGTTCCGCTTCTCCAGCGCCGTCATCACGTCGCTCATCACGAAGCCCGCCGCGATTCCTACGCCCGTGACCGCGATGGTCAGGACCATCAGGGAGCCGAGCTGCAGCCATGCCCGCCCCCAAGTGCGACCGAAAAAGTAGGGTCGGACCAAACGCCATAGCTGAACCCAGACGTGGCGGGTAAACTTCGGAGCCTGATCCATGAGTTCGCCACTTTTCGGCTCGGAACTTCATGATTGCCAGTCATTTTCTCGCATGCGCAAAAGTGCTTCAAGCGCGCGGCAAGCTCAGGACAAAGCAGGCCCCGGCTTCGTTTGCCGCCAACTCAAGATCGCCGCCGCCGGCCCGGGCCAAGCGCCGCGACAAAGCGAGTCCCAATCCGACCCCGGGCCTGCTCTCCGCCGCCGCCGCCGCCGATTTGTGAAAGGGGCGGAAGATCTGCTTGCGCTCACCGGCCGGGATGCCTTTGCCCTGATCTCTCACCCGGATCTTCAGGGTGCAGGCGCTTGCGGTGGCATCGAGCGTCACAGGCCCGGCGCCATACTTCGCCGCGTTGTCGATCAAGTTGAAAAGCACGTGCTCCACCGCCGCCGGATCGGCCTTTACCTCGCTCTGCCAAACTTCGCCGGAGGTATCCGCGATGAAGTCCACTCCTGCTTCCTTCAAGCGCCCGCGGAAGCGTTCCAGCATACTTTCCACCATCGGGCCTGCCTGCCGCCGGGTCGCGTTTGAGTGCTCGCAGCGGCGCTCGATGCGGGAGAAGGCCAGCACGTTTTCCACCAGATGCGAGAGTCGTTCGGCCTCGCGCCGGAGGGTGTTGAAGTAGTCGCCGCGCTTCTCTTCCTTCACCGCACCGCTGGCCAGCATGTCCGAGTAGAGTTGGAAGGTGGTGAGGGGCGTCCGCAGTTCGTGGGTTACGGCAGAGACGAAGGAAGCCCGGCGTTCGCTCAGGCGTAGCAAGCCGATCACGAGGAGCCATGCGGCCAAGATGGCCAGCGCCGCGGCCGCCCAGCCAGCCATCAGAGGAAAGGTCACGCTGCGGGGCAGGGATGAGGGGAGCTGGGTGTGATCCGCCACCGCCAGCTTCCATGGGAAGGATGCCAGCGTGGTGCCTTCCTCGAGATCACCCCTGTCGCTCGCAATCAGTTGCGATCCGGGGAAGAGATCCGCCACTTCGTCTAACAGCAGCGACTTGAGCGCCGCCTCGTCGAGCCAGACTCCTTGGATCGAGCGCAGGATCTTCTCACCCGGCTGCTTCCACTGCAGATGGCGGAGCAGGAGGAGCTCTCCCCCGATCCTGGCAGGCCGCGGCAGACTGCTGCGCAGCAGACTCCAGCTTCCCACCGAAGGGGTGGACATATTGTTGAAGTCGAACTGAGCCTTGCTGGTTTCCACCGCGCCTTTGATCACCTTGGAGCGGTTCGCCATTTCCTTGGCATTGGCCAGAGTCTGGTAAGTTTGGCTGGCCCGTGGATAGGCGCGCTGATCGAGCGGTGGCGCGCTTTCTTCCTGAGCTACCGGCTCAGCCTTATCGGGTGACTTTTTTGGAGCCTCCTTCTCGGCGGGAACCGGTGCGGGTTCTGGAGGAGAGATGGCCCATGATGACGGGATCTCCGGCATCTGTTCACACATGCTATCGAAGGCCGCGCGCGGTGCGGATAGTCCGAGTGCGCGGGATAGCATCGGTATTTTGTCCGGATCGTCCGCGAGCAGGATACCATCCTCCCGCGCATCGAAGCGCAGCTTGACCTCCGGTCCGGCGGGTTCCTGATTGCTGCCGTCCGGCACGGGGCGCTGGGCTTCCTCCGCGATCCACGAGGCCGCCGCCGCATCCATGCGCCACAATGCGAGCCGGATCTGCTCCTGCTCGTCCGCCCGGGCTTCCATCTCGGAGCGATGACGCTCGCCTTTGATGACTCCCTTCGTGAGCGCGGCCATGGCACCCAGAATCAGCACGGCGCACAGGGCGATCAGCCCGTGCACCATCCACACTGTTCTGCCGCGCGCGCTCATGGCTCGGCGTGGAACCTCCATCCTTTTCCGCGCACCGTCACCAGCATTTCCTGGCTGCGGTCGCGCAGTTTCGTCCGCAGGTGCATGATGTGCATGTCTAGCGTGCGGGTTTCCGTGCGATCCGGATCCAGCCCCCACACGTGGCGCAGGATCTCCTCGCGCGAAACGGTGCGGCCGGATGCGTCCAGCAGGTATCTCAGCAGGCCGGTCTCGCGTTCGGAGAGAGTGCTATCCGAGCCATCCTCGAAGATGATCCGGCCGCTGGTCAGATCGACTCGACCTCCCGGGAGAGGGCGCTCCTCGGCGGGTGCCGGGCGCTCGCAGGTACGGCGCAACACGGCTTCCACGCGTGCCAGCAGCTCCCGCACGCTGAAGGGTTTCATCACGTAGTCGTCCGCGCCGAGACTCAGGCCTCGAACGCGGTCGTTCTCCTCGCCACGGGCGGAGAGGATGATCACCGCCTGTCCGGGCCGGTGCTTCTTGAGTTCGGAGAGGATCGAAAAGCCGTCTCTACCGGGTAGCACCAGATCGAGCAAGAGAAGCCGGTAGTTCGCACGCAGGGCCAGATCCAGGCCGGTCATGCCCTCGCCCGCTTCCAAAGTACGGTATCCGCCGTACTCCAATGCATCGACGACCCCGCGTCGGATGGCGGGGTCGTCTTCGATGACAAGAATGGTCGTCTCCGGCATTACAGGATTCTATATCGGAATCGCGAACGGGGATCAAGGCGGCTACTTGACCGACTTCCCGGCGAAGGGGATCTTCGTCGTCTTCACGTCCAGCAAGGGTCCTAGCTCGTAGACGTTCGTGTAGCCGTAGGCGTGGAGGTTGATGAAGGTCGGGATGTTCAGCGCCACCGGGGCGCGTTTGTCCGCGAAGTTCGCCCGCTCCCCGGTGAAGTTGTTATTGCAGTAGATCAGGACCTTCGTGTCCTTCGCCGGGATGATCTTGGCAAGGGCTTCCTCCGTGAAGTCGGTGAAGGCCAGATGCACGGCACCCTTTATGTGGATCTGCTCATACTTGTCGCGGCTTCGGGCATCCAGGACGACCACGCCAGGCTTTTCGGCGGCGCGGAGGAATTCGTCCTCGGAAAGCCGGCGTTCCTGGCGGACCCGGTCGAGTCGCTTGGCCAAAGTCCTGAAGCCCGAATAGTCGATCTTCGGGTTCGGCGGTTCCTCGCCCAGGGAGACACCGGCGGCCATCAGCGCCAGACCGGCTGCGGCGAGCACGAGACAGGTCGTTTTCATTTCGGGAATATGGGTCTGGATCGGCTCCGCTGTCCGTCAATCGAGTGTAAATTCGCCGGGGCTCATTGGCCGAAGCTGTAGCCCACCGCCGTGGCTTGGCCTTTTACGGTCGCCACGATCGCTTGATCCAGCGTCTGTTCACCCGTCGTCTCCGCCTGCTTCTTCAGCGCCTCGGCCACGAAGGCCTCGCGCTCGCGGTTCAGCGTCATGATCTTCTGCTGTAGGCTGGCGCGGGTTTCCGTCATCTGTTTCACGTGCGCCTCGCGCTGCTCCGGGGTCATCGTCTTCATGGCTTCCGGAAGTTGGGCGGCGGGGATGTCGGCCAGCTTCACCGTGCCTTCCCGGCAGGCATCCACCAGGTCCCACGAGGTGTTGCAGTAGTTGAAGCTGGCCTTCGAAACGGCGCGTTGCTGGGCCGCGCCCGCTCCGGCATTGGCCGCCGCATTGTTGTCCTCGGACATCTGTTTGGCGGCACCTTCCTTGGCATGCACGCCGTAGCCCAGATAGGTCTTGTTCAGATCGATGCCTAGCGCGGCGATCTGCTTGTCCTGCGGGGCATCGATGTGGACCACCGCCTTGTCCTGGTTGATCGAGAGGAACTTTCCTTCGGCCAGTGCGGCGCCGTCATGCCAGGCTCCGGAGATGCCTTCCTCCCGGCTGCCGCAGTGAATGGTGTTCACCACGATCCCCTTCGCCATTGCATCGCGGCAGGCTTGGCGGGCATCGACGGGGCCTTGGGTGAAAGGCTCGTTGCCGGCGATGAAGACCGCCTTGTAGGTGCGGGGCGAGGGATCCCAGGAGAGGTCGGCCAATGCGCGTTGGATCACCGCGCCGCAGTACTCGTCGCCGCCGTTGGTGCGGAAGGCGAAGAGCTCGCGGCTGATCTCGTCCAGGTCGCGGGTCAAGGGCTCCACCTGGCGGATCCAGTTGTTGCCGATGTGCAGGCCGTTGTTGCCGTATTCGTAGAGCGCCACTTCCACGAAGGGGGCGCGGCCGCCGCGCTTGGCGTCGTTGAAGGAGTTCACGACTTTCCAGAGCTGCGTCTTCGCCTGTTCGATCAGGCCGTCCATGCTGTTGGAGGTATCGAGCAAAAGCGCGATCTGCACCTTGTCCTGCGGGTCGCTCGGAAGATGGGTGGGGAAGGGGCCGGCAGCATAGGAGCCGCAGGCGAAGGCGACCGAGGAGAGGAGTGGAATCGAGAATAGGATCTTCGTTTTCATAACGACCCATCCCTAGCCCGGTCGCCGCAGGCTGTCCGTCAAGGCCCGGTAAATTCGCCGGGAGAGCGGGCCGCGGTTTTGCCGAAATTTTGCACAAGCCTCATCGCGCTTTGGCGCAGCCTTCCGCAAGATACGCTTTCATGAACCCCGGAGCAAGGAACCCGCTCCATCACCACCATGAGATCCCATCTGTTAGTCCTGCTGGCACTTGTCCCGGGCCTCCATGCTCAGGAAGCTGCTCCCCAAACACCGAATCCCTTCGTGAAAAAGGGTGAAGCTGCCAAGACCGAGAAGCCGCCCGGGCAATCCTACACGTCCGTGGTCGAGCACATCCTCGTTCCGCCGGATGACATCGCCGCATGGATGCGCGGGAACAGTGTCGGAGAGGATGCGGAGAAGCTCAGGAGCTTGGTTCAGGGATGGATCGATGAAGGCAAGGCGACGCTCGAACACACCGTGGTCGCAACCGGTGTGGCGGATCGGAAGGCGCATTTCTCCTCCATCGTCGAACTGATTTATCCCACCACCTACGAACCCGCCGGGACGGGAGTCTGGCCTCTCTCCACCGCGTTCGAGACCAGGAACACCGGACTGACCACTGATATCGTCGCCGTCAATTTCAAGGAGGGACCGCGGCTTGCCGTGTGGGGCGATCATGTCGCTTATGCTGGTAGCAGGGCATGGGACATTCTATCGAACCGGACCAAGCATCCTGACGACATTTTCATGCCGGACTTTCGCTCGGCCCGGGCCACATGGGGCGTCTGGCAGGAAGATCCACCGAACCGGCACGGCAAGCCCACGCAGGATGTTACGGACTATCTGCCTGTCCCGCAGGCTCTTGCTCCGGACAAGATTCAGCTCCTGGCGCGGATCGAGCCTCCACCGGAAGCGTGTGGAACAGGGATACCGACGCGACTCGTTTTCCTGAGGGGCGGCTTTTTGGAGCCCGCGGAAACCGGGGGCGTCGCCGAATCGCCGAAGCATCTGGCGTACGAGATGGTGGAGGTTCCCCAAGCGAAGTTCTCCGCATGGCATCGTTCGCGGCCCTTGGCCGGGATTGCTTCCGGCGCTTGGGATTTCGTCGAGGGTGTTAGAAAAAACGGTGAGGCGACTACGATCACCGGTGGCGACGGCATGGCCAATGGTTCGGCGGAGTGGCGCTTGGAATCGATCTACGAGCAGATCTACCCGACCGAGTACATGCCGAGCAACAAGAAGACCGTGATGAACCGGTGGGAGGAACCAAGCCGCCAATCCCAGAATGGCAAGTCGGTGGTGGGAACCGGAGTTTTCGAGCGATACCAGATTCAGTCGCTTCCCGGCTTGGATGGGAAGAGCCTGGCCACCAGTTTCGAAACCAGGAATGCAGGTTTCTCATTGGAACTGACCCCTTCCCGCGACGAATCCGGACTTCTGATGAAACTGAGCGCGAGCAACGTGGTGCGTCTCGGAGACACCGTTTCGCGGAGGATCGAAGTGGACGGTGAGTGGGTTCCCGACTGCACCATGCCGCTGTTCACCTCGAACTCCTTCGAGACGACCTGCCGCATTCCTTCCGGAAAATGGACTTTGGTCGGATCTGGAAGCCGTTTCACGGGCTTGGGGAAAACGGACTCGTCCCGCTGCATGCTCTTCTTCGTGAAACTGGAGTGACAGCGGCTTCTTTCCCCGGTTGAGTCGATGGATTCCATCATGAGAAAAGCGTCCGCTTCCGAATCAACAACCACGCTGCGCAGGCCGTGGTTGTTGACCGGGGCGATGTCCCTCCTGGTCTCAATCGCGGTGGTAGCCGGAGCTTTCATGCTGGGCAGGCAGGAGACGCGGATTTCGCAGAAGCCGGAGGGCAACCGCGTCGAGGACTTCTTCCGCGAGTCGAATCGGCGGGTGGCGGAGATGGAGCGTCTCTGGGAGCAAGCCTTGGATGAAGAGGCGACCCGTCTCCTCGACAAGGGGCTCGGAGATCCACCGGATGGTTCCGTGATTGCAGGCGTGGTCCAGCGCTCCCTGCTCACGGTTACACTCAATGATCCCGCTCGATCTCATCTCGCCGCGGGCGGCGGGTCGCCACGCTGGATGCCGGTGCTTGACCGCTACGAGAAGAAGGAGAAAGGAGAATGGGTTCTGCCAGAGGGCAGGGTGCTCAACGGCAGCGGCTGGATCGAGATGGCCGATCGACCTCCGACATGGTGGCACGGAAACGGCCGCTCGGTTGCATTGCTGATGGTGGCTCCGGAAACGGCTGCGCAAGTGGTTGCCGATGATCTCAAGCCGAGGGCCGAGGAGGCAGGCATTGCTGGTGAAGCGGGAGCCTTGGCATTCATCGGGCCGCATGGGTCACCCTGGATGAGCAGCGGGAAGATTGACCAAGGCATCAAGCCGGACGAGATCCTCCGCCATGTGTCCCGTTTCGGCGATTGGAGCCTGCATCGCTATTATCCTGTGAGGGTAGAGATGGTTTACCGCCTGCCGGTTTTCGTGGGCTCATTCGCCCTTGCTCTTCTCGTTCTATCGGGGGGTCTCTGGGTGGCTGCGGCGCAGAAAAAGGCCTTCCGTCTTGCGGAGCAGCGCGTGAGCTTCGTGAACCAGGTCTCCCATGAACTTCGGACTCCGCTCACCAATCTCCTGCTCAATACCGATCTGGCGCTCGACGCCCTGCCGGTGGAAGACGGGAAGATCCGCCGCCGTCTCGGACTCATCCGCGAGGAGACATCGCGCCTCTCGCGCATCGTGGATAACGTGCTCGCGTTCGCCCGCATCGAGCGCGGGAAGGCGCTACTATCGCCGGTCCGCTGTGATCTCCGGGAGATGTTAGAGGAACTGAGGGAGAACTTCGCACCGCTCTTCGAGCGCAAGTCGATCGTCTGCGATTACAACAACGAAGTCTCCGCGGGCATCCTGGCCGACCGCGATTCGCTGGCACAGATTCTCTCCAATCTCCTCTCGAATATCGAGAAGTATGCGGGTGAGGGGGCCAAGGCCCGCGTCGCGCTGCGTGCCAGGGATGGCCAACTTCTCGTCGATGTGATAGACAATGGTCCGGGAATCCCGCGCGAGGCACGGCAGCGCATCTTCCTACCCTTTGAACGCGCGGGCTCCCGTGTGGATGAGGGAACCAGCGGCACTGGCCTTGGACTCGCCATCAGCCGTGATCTCGCTGAGCGCATGGGCGGTCGACTGGAGCTCCTCGCTTCGGAGCGCGGCGCCAGCTTCCGCCTCGTTCTCCCCTTGCACGAATCTCCCGTCGCATGACCATCCTCCTTGCTGAAGATGACGCGGTCACCCGCGAGGCTCTTGCCGAATTGCTCGTTGGCGAGGGGCATCAAGTCGTCGCGGCGAAGGATGGCCGAGAAGCGCTCGCCCATTGGTCCGCTCACCGGCCCGGGCTGGTCCTGCTCGATATCATGATGCCGCACGCGAGCGGCTACGAGGTCTGTCGTGCCATCCGGAGCGAGGACCGGCACACCCCCGTACTGTTCCTTTCCGCCAAGTCGGAAGAGGTGGATGTTGTCCTCGGCCTCGAACTCGGAGCCGACGACTTCCTGCGCAAGCCCTTCGGCAAGCATGAGCTGCTCGCCCGGGTCCGGGCGCTTTTGAGACGACAGGAGATGCCCGTCCGTTCCGAGATCTTCCATCTCGGTTTGTGGGAAGTGCATCCCAAACGGCTTCTCGCACGGAGGGACGATGCCGAGGTCGAGTTGACCGTCCGTGAGGTCAAGATGCTCACGCTCCTGGCCCGCCGCCGTGGCGAGGTGCTCACCCGGGATGAATTGCTGAACGAGTGTTGGGGGATGGAATATTATCCCGAGTCCCGCACCCTCGACCAGCACGTGCTGAACCTGCGGAAGAAGATCGAGGCTGATCCCTCCCGACCCGCCTTGATCGAGACGGTCCGAGGAGCCGGCTACCGCTATCCCGCGCCATAAGGCAGCTGATCCTTGATTTCCCCTTTGCAGGCGGCGGCCTTATGCACCACAGCTAGGCAGTGTCCTCCGTCCTGGATTGCAGCGGCCCCTTTGCCCATCGGAATCCGCGGCTCTACGTTTATTTCACCACCCTCTACAATGCCCGGGCCTATTACCCGGTGCTGGCCATCTTCTTCACGGACCTCGGACTGACGCTTGAGCGCTTCGTTTTCCTGAATCTGATGTGGGCGCTGGCGATCTTCGCACTGGAGGTGCCTTCCGGTGCGATGGCGGACACCATCGGACGCAAGAAGCTCTTGGTCTTCGCCTCCTGCATCATGGTGGTGGAGATGCTGATCCTGCTCATCGCCCCGAAGAACGGCGGGGCCCTGCTCTTCGCCTTGTGTATTCTGAATCGGGTTCTGTCCGGGGCTTCCGAGGCGGCGGCCAGCGGTGCCGATGAAGCGATCGCATACGATGCCTTGCCGGAAGAGGGGAGGGAGGATGCGTGGGACGGGGTCATGTCCGCCGCCATGCGCTGGCGCTCCGTCGGCTTCTTCATCACGATGATCCTCGGTGGACTGCTCTACGACACCGCGTGGCTGGCGCCGGTAGGTCTGCACATTCCTCCGGAGGTATCGCACCGCCTCCCGATTGCCGTGGTCTTCGTGCAGGCGATCGCCTGTGTTTTCATCACTCTCCGTCTGGACGAGACGCCATATTCCCACGCCGATCTCGGCCAACGTTGCCGCTCCGCTTTCCGTCTGACCTTGAAGACGGCCAAGATGGCCTTCACCACCCGAAACATCGCGGTGATCATCGTGGGCGGGCTGCTCATCGACTCCGTCGCGCGGAATTTCGCCACCATTACCAGCGAGTATTACCGCCTGATTCAGATCCCGGAATGGTCTTTCGGTCTTTTAGGCGCTCTCTCAGGGGCCATCGGCTTCTTCGTGCCCAGCTTGGCGCGCTATCTGAATGTCCGCTTCTCGCCCCTAGGCGTGCTCGGGATCGCGGCCGGGGTGACGATCCTCTCGCTTTCCCTGCTTGCCCCCGCGTGGCCGTGGTTCGGCCTGCTGCCGGCGATGTCGCTCATGACGATGCTGGGCTTGGTCGGTTTCACGGTCAGCCGCCACCTTCATGCATCGGCGGATTCTTCGCAGCGCGCCACACTCCTCAGTGTCCGCGGTCTGGCCTTCAATCTCGGGTATGGCAGCTTTTCGCTCGCCTTCTCGATGCTTCTGGCCGCGATGCGAAAGACCGCAGGTGACGATGCCTTCCGGGCCGCCCTGCTCTGGCAGCTTCCCTTTGTCGCCGTGATGATCGCCACCTTCTTCATCTGGGCCCGTCTCACAAAGCCGCGGGAGATCGCCAGTGCGGATTGAGCCGAAGAAAAGATCGCAATCCCGGGAAAGCAGCACCATGTTGCGATCCTGAGAAAGCCATGAAAACGGTCCTCCTCGCGGCATCGCTGCTGACCGCCACCACTTCGTTCGCAGCGTTCCCGACCCTGCAGCTCAAGCCGGTCGCGGTGGGGCAGTTCAACTCTCCCACTACGGTCACTCACGCCGGAGACGGTTCGGGGCGTCTTTTCATCACCGACCAGCGCGGGAAGATTCACATCCTTGAGGACGGTGCGGTGCTTCCCGCTCCGTTTCTTGATCTCTCCGCGAAGCTGGTGACCGAGCAGGCTGGCTTTGACGAACGCGGCTTGCTTGGTCTCGCCTTTCATCCCGGCTACAGCGGTGAGGGCCCGGGGGCGGGACGCTTCTATGTCTTTTACAGTGCGCCGTCGCCGGATTCTCCCGGTCCCGCCAATAATCCGGTCAACTGCCGTAGCGTGATTGCCGAGTATCGGGTCTCGGCCTCGAATCCCAATCTCGCCGATCCTCTCACCGAGCGGGTCCTACTGAGCTTCAACAAACCGCAGTTCAACCACAACGGCGGCGAACTCGCCTTCGGGCCTGACGATGGGTTTCTTTACATCTCCACTGGAGACGGCGGCAGCTCGAACGACGACGACGTCGGTCACACCGGTGGTTCCTCATCGCGTCCTCCCGGTGCATTGGGCAATGCGCAGGATGTCACCAGGCTTCTTGGAAAACTGCTCCGCATCGATCCGCTCGGCACGGATGGCCCGGGCGGGCAATACGGGATCCCGGCCAGCAACCCGTTCGTGCTCGCGGATATTCCCGCAGTCGATGAGCGCAAGGAGATCTACGCTTATGGCCTCCGCAATCCCTGGCGCTTCTCCTTCGATTCGGGAGGCGCTCACCGGATGTTCCTGCCGGATGTGGGGCAGGGGAAGTTCGAGGAAGTCAACCTGCTCGTCGCCGGTGGCAACTACGGCTGGTCGCGCTTCGAAGGCCCCTTCGACTTCGATGTAACCACGCCCTCGACGGGGCCCTACGTCACTCCCATCGCCGCCTATGCGCATCCGGGGCAGGCTGGTTCCACCGGTCTCTTGCCGATCGGTCTCAGCATCACCGGTGGTCACGTCTATCGCGGCAGCGAGATGCCTTCGCTGGATGGCAAATACATCTTCGGCGATTGGTCCACGAGCTTCGGCTCTCCGGCCGGGACGTTGCTCGGATTGGAGGAGACCACTCCCGGAAACTTCACGCTTTCGAAGCTCGATATCGTGGGAGGGAATCCGATCGGACGCTACATTCCCGCCTTCGGCATCGATGAAGCGGGCGAAGTTTACGTCGCAACCCGCACGATGCTCGCCCCCTCCGCCACTCTGTCGGATGGCACTCCGTCCGGCCAGCTCTTCAAACTCGTGGAGGCGGAGGTGGAGAATCTCCAGCTTCCCGCGGACCGCGACAACTCGATCTATTCGGAGCGCACCGAGAATTCGAACGGTCAGGGCGATCTCTTTGCCGGGCTCATCGCGAATTTCTCGGGCATGCGCCGTGCCTTGATCCGCTTCGATCTCTCCGGCCTACCTCCGGGTTCGTCTGTCGCCACCGCTGCCGTCACCATTGAGGTGAACAAGGTCGGCACTCCCACCGGAGGGAATTTCGATTTCACGCTTCACCGCCTTACCCGCGATTGGGGTGAGGGCAACTCGTCCGGCACCGGGACCGGTGCACCCGCCGCGGCAGGGGAAGCGACTTGGCTTCAGTCTGCTTTCGGAAGCCAGTCGTGGACTACCGCCGGGGGTGACTTTGTTGCCGCCGCCTCAGCCACTGCTTCGGTGGGCGCTCCGGACTTCTACACTTGGTCTTCACCCGGACTCGTGACCGACGTTCAGGGCTGGCTAAGCCAACCCGCCACCCGCTTCGGCTGGATTCTCCGTGGCAATGAAGTCACTCCGTCGGCGAAGGTCTTCACCTCCCGTCATTCTGCAAATGGTCCGGTTTTGACCGTGAGCTACTACACCCCGCCAGCGCTCACGCGGCGCGAAGCATGGGAGCGTCAGTTCTTCAAGCCGGGCCAGTTCATCGATCCGGATGGCGACGCCGATGCCGATCGCATCGCGGCCTTGCTGGAGTATGGGTGGGATCTGGATCCCACGCTTCGTCAGGACCTCTCCGCGTTCCTGCAGATCACTCTCTCGCCATCCAGCGCAGCCGTTGCCTTCCGTCGCGATCCCCGTGCGGTGGATCTGGAGTATCGTCTGGAGACTTCGCCGGATCTGGCCGTGTGGACCCCGGTGGTCACCTCCACCGCAGGTGCCCTTCCCACCGGACCGGCTTATGTATCCGAAGGCGCCGACCCTTTGAATGCCGCCACCCGGCGCGTCGTCGCTTCCATCCCGCTCACCCCGGCATCCCAGAAGGCCCTCTTCGTCCGTCTCAGCATGAGGCGTCTCTAACGCTTTCCTCCGGTCAAGGCTCGCACCACCAAGCCGGCGACAATCCCGGCTACCAGCACCAGCCAGAAGCCCGGTGCCTTGATCACTTCCGCGGGTGGACTCATCCCGAAAACGGCGACCAGCGTCGCGAGCGGGAAGAAGGTGGCAACCAGCCGGTTCAGCTTCCGGGCTTCCACCGCCGCATCATGGGCGAAGCGTGATTGCTCCTCGGTATTCTCCGCCATCGAGAATTCCATGCCGGCTTTCACATCCGCGGCTACCAGGTCGATCGCTCGTTCCAGTTCCACCGCCCGGTCACGGAAATTGATCAAGCGACGGTCTTCCTGTCGTGCCTCGCGGGCCTTTTGCATCACCGCCAGCATGTTCCGTGTGGCCCGCAGCAGGGGTGTCACGTGCTTCATCACCTCGAAGTACTGACGCGGTGTTTGCGCCGCTTCCACTTGGGTGTCCAGCGCATGGATGTTGTCCCGGTAGCGGGTCATGTGCGCGTCCAGCGCTGCCAGACCGCCGCCATCCGGTGTGCTTTTCCAGTCGCCGGTCGGTTGCTGCCAGAGCAGCACCGGCTTGCGGATTTCATCATCCTCCGGCTCGGGCGGATGGTGCAGGATGAGAAGGAGATGGCCATCCTCGTCCATCAGACGCTGGCGGCCGGCATCGTCTCCGAGGCGCTTGCGGATGGCCTCTGGCAGGTCCCACGACTTCGGGAGGAAGTTCGGTCGTTTTGTTTCCACGCATCCTGATCTAACGATTCCATTTGCGCCCGGCAAGTTCGCGACGATTGGGAGTTCCAGGTGTTTTTCCCATGGTGAGAGCGCTCTTCTTCCTGCTAATCCTAGCTTCCCTCGCGTCGGCACGGACCCTTCGCGATCTCCCCTACGCGGGTAAGAAGAGTCATCCTTATCAGAAGCTCGATCTCTACCTTCCCGATCAGCCGTCGAAGAAGGCCCGCCCGGTGTTCATTCTCATTCACGGCGGCGGCTGGTCGATGGGCGACAAGTCGAACAAGCATTTCGTCGAGCCCAAAACTTCATGGCTCGTGGATGGCGGCTACATTGTGGCCTCGGTCAACTACCGCCTGGCACCGACCGCCAAGCATCCCAAGCAGGTGGAAGACGTCCTCCGGTCGATCACTTGGATCCAGAAGCACATCGCCCGTCATGGCGGCGATCCGCAGCGCATCTACTTGCTCGGTCATTCTGCCGGTGCGCATCTCGCGGCGCTGGCTGCTGTCGATTCCGCGCGTCAGAAGACCGCGGGCATTGATCCGGCCGCGATCCGTGGCGTTGTCCTGCTAGATGGTGCGGGCTACGACATCACGCGCCAGTATCCGGCGCTCCGTGAAGGAGGGGCCATGCAGAAGATGTATCGCCACGCTTTCACGGATGACCCTACCACTCAGCGCGATGCCTCGCCGGTCCACCGTGTCACTGCGAAGGCGCCGCCATTCCTGATTCTCCATGTCGCGCGTCGGGCCGACTCGCGTCTGCAGTCGAATTTGCTCGCCACCGCTCTCCGAGAAGAGGGTGGCAAGGCCAAGGTGCTCGCCGTGGACAAGACCCACGCCACCATCAATGCCGACTGCGGCAAGAAGGGCGATCCGGTTACCAATGCAATCAGTGCCTTCCTTGCGCGCTGATCCGCGTCACTCGAAGAAGGTGTCTTCGTGACGGTAGGGTGGCGCGCAGCAGCAGAGCATGCGCACTCCGTGATCCGTGCGGATCTGGTGCCATGCCCCTGCCGGGATGAGGATGCCATCGCCCGGTCCTACCTCGCGCTCCTCTCCTTCGATCTCCATCGTGCCGCGGCCCTCCAGCAGGAAATAGAACTCCTCGCTGTCCTTGTGCCAGTGGCGCTGCGTCGAGCCGCCTGCGGGAATCGTCGCCTCTGCCAAGCTCTGCATCCGTACCGGCGCATTCGAGAGATCCAGGATGCTGCGGATGGTCGATCCGTCCTTGGTCGTGAAGGGTAGCTGTGAATCGAGAGAGCGGACTTCCATGGCCCGCTCATCTCACATCGCGGCAGGATCGGCAATCGCGGCCGAACCTACTCGCCCAGGAATACCAGTTCTTCCGCAAGCTTGTTGAGCGAGAGCCGGGCCACTGGAAGCGTATCCGCCAGTTTGCCGAAAAGCTTTCTCGGCGCATCCTGCGGTGCACTGCGATTGTCCGCCGCATCCCGGTAGGCCCGTCGGGCGAAATCCTCGTAGAACTCCACCCCCGGAGCGCCGCGCCTCTGGCAGCGCCGCAGGAGAAAGCCGGGAAACAGCCCGGTCAGTATGAGGAACTGGTTTCCCGCCTCCAACTG
This sequence comes from Luteolibacter rhizosphaerae, assembly GCF_025950095.1. Lineage (NCBI taxonomy): Bacteria > Pseudomonadati > Verrucomicrobiota > Verrucomicrobiia > Verrucomicrobiales > Verrucomicrobiaceae > Neoluteolibacter > Neoluteolibacter rhizosphaerae. The sequence goes on from NZ_JAPDDR010000018.1 coordinate 47,429, forward strand.
CAGATGGAAACGCATCCGTCCGTGAGCGGATTCCAAGATCGCCACGAAATCCGCGGCATGGGTCAGGCCGGCGGGCAGGCTCCGCAGTGGGTCGCCCGTATCGCTCGCCAGCCGCTGCACCATCACGCCCGCCACATAGTCGGCCATTCCCGGATCCGTGATGCCTGCATCCAGAAAGGAGTGACGCACCAGCACGTAGAAATAGAAGGCGGGTGACACGCCCAGTGCTGCGGGCGAGTCCAGCAACCCGCGCAGCACTTCCTTGAGGTCCAGCATCTCGCGCAGGGCCCCGGGATCCTCCCATAGGGTCCAGAGGTGACGCCGTTCACCCCCCGGCGACAGAACGCGGCTGAGAAACGAAAAGTCGGCCGGGGTGAAACGGTCGCGACTCGACGGAATCCAAGTGCTCATCCTGTCCCTCTCCATAGCAAAAGTGGGGCCGAAAGTGCGATAGAAATTTCGGTTTCGTTAAATACATCGGCGGGAATCCCCGAAAATACGGGGAATTATAGACGGATTTCTATTGACAGAAAGATGCGGATTGGGCTTGCCGCATGCTTTTCCTATCCGTACACCCCGCGGCCCCACGCCGTGCGTGGGGAGAACAACCGACAAGCAACCATGACCCGGACCCAAAGATCCGTGGCCCTGGCCATCGCCGGAGCCCTAATGCTACCATCCTGCGCCACGCAGGCCACCGCTTCTAGCCGTAACAACGGCCAGACCGAGTGGGAAGTATCCACCGTCCAACACGGGAAAGCTTCCTGGTATGGCATCCGCTGCAACGGCGGAACCCGCACCGCGAGCGGTGAGCGTCTCAGCAATGGTGCTGCGACCGCCGCTCACAAGACCCTACCCATGGGGACGAAGGTCCGCGTGACCAACATGACCAACGGCAAGTCCGAGGTCGTCCGTATCAACGATCGTGGTCCCTACACCAAGGGACGGGTGATCGATGTTACGGAGGGCGTCGCTCACCGCCTTGGTTTTTACTCGCGCGGTATTGCCTCCGTGAAGGTCGAGGTGCTCAAGAAGGCTGAAGACTGAGTCTCCAGCATCCTACACCCTTCCAGGAATACCAACACACCCTCTTCCGCATCCCGGGAGAGGGTGTTTCTGTTTTTAGGTCACGCCTGTGGACGAGGTATTGACGAACTCACCCGGAAAGAGCGGTTGGGTTCCAATACAACTCCCGCCGGGGGGACCTCCGTGGAGATCACACGCCCGGCGGGTGGTTGTATTGGATAGCGGGGTTTCTCAGGCCCCTATTGGTGTTCTCCCCCCAGAGAACAGCATTCTAATGGCATCCGCCGTGCCAAACGGCGAAGAGCCGGTGTAACTTACCTAGATCCAATTGATTTAATATTTTGTTGCATTATGCAACTAGCGGAAGTTTATAGTAAAGCCTGCAAAAGTTTCAGCGATTCCTGAAATTCATTCAGCGCATTGGTGCAAGAGGGTTTCGATCCATGGTCTCCACCGCCAGTGCTGGCGGAGGGGCCTACAGGATCGCCGTGACGACACTGTGAGCCAGCAGGTGAAAGCCCAGCAGTAGAAGGCAAACAAGAAGCAGCTTCTTCATTTGCAGTCGCGTATGGGACGGGCTGCTGGACTTTGCGCTGCCATACATCAGAGCCAGCACTAGGATCTGAATTCCGCTGTAACCCGCCAGTACCGGTAGAACCTCTTGACTGCCAGTGTGGCGGCTGAGGATCCGGCCGGCGAGGAATCCCGTTGCGAGCATTACCCCCGAAGAAATAGTGATCTCAGGTAGATAGATCCGAAACATGTCGATCACCGAATTCACCGACCAAGGATGCCGATGCGTGGCATACAGCTCAGGCTGCAGGGGCACGAAGCGAGGTAGGGGCTTGCGGCTGGGAGAGGATTCCGGGCGATGATCGAAGTCCTCCGCTGAATCGCCCCAATCACAAGCAAGCGGAACGGCATCCTGGCCGGCTTGCAGCGGCATCGGGCTTAGATCCCGGGTGCCTTGGCGGGCTCTGCGGACCGGGGCTTGTTCCACCGGGAGCAGGCGTGACGAATCGGCCACGGCTTGGATCGGCAGCGGGAAGGAGGGCAGAACAGGGAGGCTTCGCATCGGGCAGGGAGGTGGCTTGGCCCTGCGGGAAGAAACTCTCATCCAACCACGCCACTCCGCCGGGGGCGATCTCCCTCACGGGGAATTCACCTGCCCGGCGGATTGGTTGAAAGTGGATGGCGGAGCGTTGTGGCTCCTGTTCTCCCCCCAGAGAACGGAAGTCACTCGGCATCCGCCATGCCAACTATACCGACACTACGCCAATTACTTATGTTCAAGGAAATGTTGCCAGGCTGCCGGCTTGTCGGACAGGTCGGGGCGCTTTTGACCATGCAAAATATTCAGGAAATGCTGAATATCATTCAGGCTTCACTTTTCCTTGGGGTGGAGGTGGTCCAATTCTTCACGCAGTCTTCATCACCGGCTCACTGCATCCCCTGAAACCCACCCCGGCCGCCGGGCGGATCTACCTATGATTCCCCGGCCGCCCCGCACTCTCCCGCTGCAAAGCGCGGAGGCCGCCATTTTTCGTGCCCGTATCATCTCATCCAACTTGGCATCATGACGAATCGAGAACTCCTTCAAGCGTCCCTCCTGTCCCGAAGTCTTTCACCCACCGTGAAAGATGCTGACTCGCCGGCCTTGCATCCGGCCTCATCCCATGTCATGGCCCGCCGCATGAAACGGGCAGCAAAAGCGATTTTTCTCGCGGCGGTGGCAATCTTGCATGCCGGAGCTCCGGTGGCGGAGGCTGCGATCCAACACGTTCAACTTCCGAACGCCAGCGGCAACTCGAACAACTGGTTCTTCTTTCCCGATCAGAACGGACAGCCGCGGGTGGTGACGAAGGGTAACCAGAACAACTCGCTGGTTCCCCTGCAGGTGCTGGAAGCCACTCCTCCCACCTGGACCCTGAGTTCTTCGGAAACGGTGGCTGCCAGCAGTCTCGGGACTTTCGTCCCCACCGGCACCGGTACGGGCAAACTGGTGGCAGCTCATATCGATGGCACGCGTAGCATCAACGTGGTCGATTTCGTGGCAGGGGAACCGGTTGGACTCGAAACAGCCGTCAGCAACATTTCGACAAATCTTCATTTCGGGAACCTGAGCGCCGCGGTCGACAGCGCCGGCTTCTTGCACATTGTCTACACCTTGGGAGCCGGTCCCGGCGCTACCTCTTGCACGTTGGTCTATGTGCGGCGGAACGTTTCGACCGGGGACTGGGCGAAGCATGAGGTGAATATTCCCGCCCGCGTGCTCGGCACTTCCGTCTTGGCGCCCACCACTTCCAGCGCGGTCCTCTATTTCTCCACCTCGGCGCTTCATCGCTGCACGCTGGATTCCTTCGGAAACGGCCAGCCTTTGATGACCAATTTCTCCATCCTCCATGTGCCCGCCCAAGGGATCGTGTCCGGAGCGATCAAGGCCACGCGTGTTTCGGGAGAAGATCGCATCCTTTACTTCTACTCCACCGGATCCACGACCTGGCAGTTCGCGCGGATGGAGTTTACAAGCTCCTCAAACTTCGCGCCGGTCGACATCCAGGATGTGGCCGCGGTGAGCGGCAGTGTCGCGCTCCCGATCAGCATCCACGTCTCCAACGGTGCAAACGGGAAAGAGCATATCGCGTGGTATGACCTGCGCTCCCGGCGCATCCACTACCTCGCCCCGGGCAGCGGCTCGGATGGCATTCCCTACTCCGCTTCGCAGCCTGTGACCTTGCAGAACCAGCCGGCGGGTGTTCCTGATTCGGACCTCCAGGGGCTTCACATCCGGACCTCGGACGGCGTTCCCTTCTTCCTCTATCGCCGCACGACCACCGCCGGCTATGTGGCTTTCGAAGGAGAGAACATCCCGGCTCCGGAGATTGCCTTGGTCAGCCCCTCGAATACGAACATCAACGACAATGGCTCCCATGGCTTCGGGAGCATCGTCACCGGCCAGGAAACAAGCCTGACATTCACGATCAAGAATATCGGAGAGACGACCCTCAGCGGCTTGGTGCCGACGATCGTTGCGAGCGGTTCTTCCGGTGACTTCAGCATCACGGACATGCCGGACACCTCGATCGCGCCGGGCGGCTCCTCCACCTTCACGGTGCGATTCGCTCCCAGCGCGAACGGCAAGCGCACGGTGAAGATCCAGATCCCGAACAACGATCTCGACGAGAATCCTTTCGACCTGAATCTCACTGGCACCGGCGTCCCGCCGCAGATTCCCGAGATCAGCCTTTCGCAAGGCAAGCTGGTCCTGACCGACGGGGTTTCGGAGGCGGATTTCGGAAGCGTGCTGCGCGGGTCCAACAAGACGGTGGTCTTCACCATCAGCAATGTTGGCCTGGCCAGCCTGACCGGCGTGACCGCTACCATCGACGGTGCAAATCCGGGCGACTTCACGATCACGAAGGTCCCGCTTACCACTGTCGCCGGCCGGAAGAAGACGACCGTGAGTGTCGCCTTCACCCCTGCCGCTTTGGGCAATCGTACCGCTTTCCTCCGCATCGCCAGCAACGACGCCGATGAGAATCCCTTCGATCTCGTCATCAAGGGGGTGGGCACCGGCCCGGAGGTGGGCGTCGAGCAGCCTGCCGGGACCGACCTGACGGACAATGCTTCCCAGCGTGATTTCGGATCGGCGGATATCAACGCTACCGTTCCGCTCACCTTCACCGTCCGCAACACGGGCAACATCGATCTGAAGTCCATCGGCGTGAAGTTCATCGGCGGCTTCCCGAAGGACTTCCTTCTCACCGCCAAGCCGCCGAAGGTTCTGGCTCCCGGTGCCTCGGCTACCTTCACCGTCACCTTCAAGCCGAAGGCGGCAGGTCTCCGGACCACCACCCTGCGCCTGACGAGCACGGATGCGGATGAGAAGTTCTTCGAGGTCGCGCTACAAGGCACCGGGAATGCCGCGGCCGCGGCATTGGCTCTTTCCCGCACCTTGCCGGAAGGCAGCGATCATCCCATTCTCGCCGCGATCACCGCAGCCGGCCTGAAGGGTGATGCTGCTGCAGTTGATGCCATCGCCCACCAGGACGGCGTGGAGAATCTCCTCAAGTACGCGTTCAACCTCGACCTTTCGGGTCCCGATTGCCGCACCTTGATTGCAGGCACCGGCACTGCGGGCTTGCCGGTCGTGACCGCCACCGCCGCGGATGGCAGCACCGTGCTCCGCTTCGAGTACATCCGCCGCACGGGTGCAGGCTTGGTCTATCAACCCAAGTTCAGCGCCGACCTCAGCACTTGGTCGGCTCCCGGGACTTCGCCGACCGTCGTCGCAATTGATGCGGGTTGGGAGCGCGTGACCTACGATCTCCCCGCCTCCGGTCCCCGCTTCGCGGTTGTCGAAGTGGGCTTCGCCACCGAGTGAAGCGCGGCTGTAGATCTCCGGTGCCCGGTGTCGTCGGCTTCCAACGACACCGGGCATTTTTGCGTTCATGTCCGATAATTCCCCGCGCGGGGCTGGTGCCACGAGTGACCTCGCTGACGAATGATCGTGACTCTGCATGCAAAACGTAATGTCCTCCGGCCACCTCCCAGGGCAAAAGGACACGTTCCTTAGGCGCGATGAATCTTACAATGTCGGGGGATCACAAGGAGCAGAAACAGGGAAGGTGGGTAGAGGCTTTCTGGGCGGGGCAGGCGGAGGCGCTCGAACTCATTCTCAGTGGTCTTCCCCTTTCCCGGGTGCTCGAGCGGATCGCCTGCCGCATTGAGGAAGCATCCGAAGATGGTGCCCTCTGCTCGGTCTTCCTCGCGAACCCGGAAGGAACCTTGCTGCGGCTCGCCGCTGCGCCTTCCCTGCCTGGCGACTTCCATGATGCCGCTGCTGAAATCCCGGTGGCAGAAGGCGTGGGCTCCTGTGGAACCGCGGCCGCTCTCAAGCGCTTGGTGGCCATCGACGACATCGTCAGCCATCCCGCCTGGGCCTCGGCGCGTGACTTCGTTCTCCTCCATGGTCTGAGGGCCTGTTGGTCGGTGCCGGTATTCGGCAGGGATGGCACGCTGCTCGGCACCATGGGGATCTACTACCGCGAGCATCGCAAGCCGGACGCGGACGAGCGGGTGCGGGTGGAGTCCGCTGCCAAGCTGGTAGCCTTGGCCATCGAGCGTGGCAGGGTGGCCGAGAAGGCGCGCGCTGACGAAACACTCCTCCGTATCGCCGGTCAGAATGCCCGCTTGGGAGGCTGGACAGTCGATCTCCCGCAGGGGCCGATCAATTGGTCCGCCGAGGTTTGCGCCATCCATGAGGTTCCCGCCGGTTATCGGCCGGGCTGGCGGGAGGCCTTCGACTACTACGCGCCGGATTCCCGGCCCGTGGTCTACGAGGCCTTCATGCGCTGTGCCGAGCAGGGCACCCCTTTCGATCTGGAGCTTCCCTTGATTACTGCCCGGGAGCGGCGGGTGTGGGTCCGTGCGATCGGGGAGGCAGTGCGGGACGGGGACGACCGGATCATCCGTATTCAAGGAGCTTTCCAAGACCTTACCGACAAGCGTGAAGCGGAAGAGAAGAGCCGCCGTCTCATGGAGCGTCTCACGGCCACCTTGGAAGCGGTGACGGAGGGTTTCTGCCTTCTGACCCGCGACTGGCGCTACAGCTACCTCAATCGCGAGGCCGAACACCTGCTACAACGCTCGCGCGATCAGCTGCTTGGCCGCGTGCTGTGGGAGGAGTTTCCGGAAGCCGTCGGAAGCACCGTCGAGCGTGAACTGGTGCGAGCGGTCAAACAGGGCGTGGTGGTAGAGTTTGAGAATTACTACCCTCCCTTGGGCGCGTGGTTCGAGATCCGCGGGCTGCCTACCGAAGACGGTCTGGCCATCTACTTCCGGGATGTCACCGCCCTGCGCAAGTCGCGCCAGCAGGTGAAGCTCCTCGCCGAGTGTGTCTCGCGCATCACCGATATCGTCATCATCACGGAGGCGGATCCCTTGGATGAGCCGGGCCCGCGCATCGTCTTCGTGAATGATGCCTTCACCGCGAGCACGGGCTACACCGTCCGCGAAGCGGTGGGCCGCTCGCCGCGCTTCCTTCAGGGGCCGAAGACCCAGCGGTCCGAACTCGATCGCATTCGCATCGCCATCGCCAAGGGAGAACCCGTGCGGGCCGAGCTGATCAATTATCGCAAGGACGGCAGCGAGATCTGGCTCGAGATCGACATCGTTCCCGTGAAGGAGGCCGGTGGTCGGGTCTCTTACCTGGTAGCCGTGCAGCGCGACGTCACCGAGCGCAAGCGCGCCGAGGAAGAGAGTCGCATGAGCGAGGAGCGCTACGTGCGCCAGCGGAACTCGCTCATCACCCTCACCGGCATCCAGCCATTGGAGATGGCGGATCCGCAGGCCGCCTTCCGCCGGATTACCGAGGCGCATGCCCGCGCCCTCGGGGTCGCGCGGGTGGGCATCTGGCTCTACGGCAGCGACCGCAGTTCCATCCGCTGCGCCGACTTGTATGAACTTGGGGAGCATCGGCACAGCTCCGGGCAGGAACTCTCGCAAAGCGGCTGCCGAGCTTACTTCGCGGCAATCGACGAGATGGACGTGATTGCTGCGGACGAGGCACGTTCCGATTCGCGGACCCGTGATTTCGCGGAGAGCTATCTGATTCCTCTCGGGATCACTTCCATGCTCGATGCCCCGATCGCCATCGGTGGCAGCATCGTGGGAGTGCTGTGTAGCGAGCACACCGGGCCGCCGCGGCGCTGGACGGGCGATGAAAAGACCTTTGCCGCCTCCGTGGCGAACTTGGTTTCGCTTGCACTCGAGGGTGGGGAACGCCGTCGTGCGGAGGACGCGGTGCAAGAGATCCGCCGCCGCTTCGAGATCGTGGCGGCTGCGACCAACGATGCCGTCTGGGACTGGGATCTGGTCAGCGATGAGATCTGGTGGAGCGATGGCTTCGAGAAGCTGTTCGGCTACCGTGGCGACGAGATCGAACCCAGTTCGGATTTCTGGGTGCGCCGGATCCATGATGACGACCGCGAGCGCGTGATGCGGGACGTCCGGGCGACCATTGCCGGGCCCGAGGATCACTGGAACAAGGAATACCGTTTCCGTCGTGCCGATGGTTCTTATGCATATGTGTTAGATCGCGGCTTCGTCATTCGGGACGAGCGCGGCCGGGGAGTCCGGATGGTTGGCGGGATGAGCGATCTCAGCGCTCACAAGCAGGCGGAACTCGATCTCGCCCGTCTCAATCGTGCGCTCAAGATGCTCAGCGCCTGCAATGAGGCGGTAACCCGGGCGGCAAACGAGGGGGATCTGCTCACGGAGATCTGCCGCATGGCGGTGGAAACCGGCGGCTACCGCATGGCGTGGGTGGGATACGCCCGTCATGACGCCGCCCGCAGCATCGAGCCTGTGGCATGGGCAGGCGAGGAGGGGGGGTATCTCAACGAGATTCACCTGACTTGGGATGAAAATTGTCCCACGGGCCGCGGTCCAGCGGGACAGACGGTGCGCACGGGAGAAGCCGTGGTCTGCCGTGACGTGGAGGCGGAGGATTCCGGCATCGCGTGGCTGGCGCAGATGAAGATGCGCGGATATCGCGGTGTCATCTGCTTGCCGTTGCGCGATGGCGAGCGCGTCTTCGGCATGATCGGGCTCTATTCGGACGAGGTGATCGACGTGGGTCAGGATGAGGTGAAGCTGTTCCAGGAACTGGCGGATGACCTTGCCTTCGGGATCGGCACCTTGCGCGGACGGGAGGAGCGGCGGCGCGCGGAAGACGTCGTTTTGAAAGTTGCGCAGGCCGTTTCCACGGGCACCGGGTCGGAGTTCTTCGACCTGCTCACCCTGAACATGGTTGAGGCCTTGGGCGGGCATGGCGGCTTGATCGGCCGCCTCGATCCGGACGATCTTTCCATCACCACGCTCTCCTGGGTGCTCGGCGGCAGTGTCCAAGAAGGTGTGAGCTACAGCTTGCGGGGTACTCCCTGTGAGAATGTCAGCGAGGGGAAGGTGTGCGTCTTTGATCGTGGCGTGCAGGAGCTCTTTGCGGATGATCACCTGCTGGTGGAGTTGGGAGTCGAGGCGTATGCCGGCATTCCGCTCCTGAACCGGGACGGGACCGTGGCCGGAATCATGGTAGTCCTTTTCTCGAAGCCGCTTGAGGAGACCTCGCTGGTCCAGTCCACCCTCCAGATCTTCGCGGCGCGAGCCGCGGCGGAGCTTGACCGGCAGAAGGCGGACGAGCAGATCCGCGCGCAGGCCTCGCTCTTGGATCGCGCGCGCGATGCCATCTTCGTCCGCGGTCTCGACCAGCGGATCCAGTACTGGAACAAGAGTGCGGAACGCCTTTACGGCTGGACGGCGGCGGAGGCGATCGGCCGTTCCGCGGAGGAATTGCTCTACCGCGAAACCGGAGCCTACCGGGAAGCTTCCGCCACCGTCTTGAACACCGGCGAATGGACCGGAGAACTCGAGCAAGTGAGCCGTGATGGCTCCCGCGTGGTGATCGAGGGCCGCTGGACCCTGATCCGCGATTCCGCGGACAAGCCCACGAGCATCCTCACGATCAATACCGATATCACCGAGCACAAGAAGCTCGAGCAACAGTTCCTGCGTGCGCAGCGTTTGGAGAGCATCGGTACCCTTGCGGGTGGAATCGCGCACGATCTGAACAATGTCCTCGCACCGATCAGCATGTCCATCGAGCTCCTGAAAAGCGATGTACAGGGTGAGCGCGGCAGGGAGCTTCTCGCCACCTTGGAGGCCAGTGCCAAACGCGGCGCGGAGATGGTCAATCAAGTGCTCTCCTTCGCCCGGGGCATGGAAGGGCGTCGCGTTGAATTGCATGTCAGGCGCTTGGTGGAGGATGTGGAGAAGATCGTTCGCGATACATTTCCGAAGAACATATCTTTCCGCCGTCATGTTCCGCGGGATCTTCGCATCATCCAGGGCGACCCTACCCAACTCCATCAGGTGCTCCTCAATCTGTGCGTGAATGCCCGCGACGCGATGCCGGAGGGTGGTGAGATCGCGATCACCGCGGAGAACGTGTATCTGGATGAACGCTTTGCCGCCACCGAGACCTCCGTGAAGGCGGGGCCGCACGTGCTCCTTCGCGTGGAAGATACGGGGCACGGCATTCCTGCCGCGGTGCTCGACAAGATCTTCGAGCCCTTCTTCACCACCAAGGCGGCAGGTAAAGGCACCGGTCTCGGCCTTTCCACCTCCTTGGCCATCGTGCGCAGCCACGGCGGATTCATCCGTGCCGCCAGCAACCCGGGGCAGGGGACCTGTTTTCTCATCGTCCTGCCGTCCTCCGGGTTCGCGGTGGAAGATGCCGCGGAAGCGGATGAAGCGGAGCTTCCCCGCGGTCGCGGTGAAAGGATCCTGGTGGTGGACGACGAGCCGTCCATCCGCCGCATCACCCGCCATACCTTGGAGTCCTTCGGCTATCAGGTCACCGATGCCTGTGATGGTGCCGAAGCGCTCGAGATCTACCGGGCGCAGGGGGGCGATATCTCCGCAGTGATCATGGATATGATGATGCCGGGGATGGACGGGACCTCGACGATCCGCGAGCTGATGAAGATGGATCCATCCGTGAAGATATTAGCTGCAAGTGGAATCAGTGAGAAAGGAAGACTGGCAAAGGAAGCCGGTGAATGCGTAAGATGTTTCGTTACCAAACCTTGTACTGCAGAAACCCTGCTCAAGGCTCTAAAGACCACTATCCACGGCCATGCTTGAAACGGAATCCGTGTGCATTCCTACGCGATCAAGTGAATGTTCACGCTGGACACCCCTGTCATACTGCCGACCTTCCACTCCCTAATGCCTCGCTACCCGGATGATACCCCGAATCTTCTCATCGTGGATGACGATGAGACGATTCAGCGACTGCTCGTCATCGCCGCCAAGGACAATGGCTGGCGGCCGCTCGCCGCGAGTTCGGGGAAAGAGGCTCTCGGGGCGGCGAGCGATGCCACCGAGGCGGTAGTGCTCGACCATGGTCTTCCAGACATGGACGGGCTCGCGACATTGATTCAGCTGCGCGAGCGTCACCCCGATCTCCCGGTGATCATGTTGACCGGGCTGAACGACGCGGAAACCGCGGTGAAGGCCCTTCGTGCGGGGGCCGCCGATTATCTTACCAAGCCTTTCGAACTGAAGCGCCTCTTCGACCTGCTGCGGGAGCTGAGGCGGGAGAAGAAGGAGGTGGCCGAGGTCCCTGCACCTGCGCCTTCTTCCAAGGTTCCGCGTGGTCCCATGCGCAGCTCCAGCCCGAAGGTTCGTGAGTTGCTCCGCCGCATGGAGAAGGCCGCGGCACTGGACAGCACGATCCTGCTGACAGGGGAAAGCGGCACCGGGAAGACCTACTTCGCCCGGGAGATCCATCGCATGAGCCGCCGCAGCGGGGAGGAATTCATCACGGTGAGTTGCCCGGCCCTGCCGCGCGAACTTCTGGAGTCGGAACTCTTCGGACACGAACGCGGCGCATTCACCGGAGCCACGGCTTCGCGGGCAGGTCGCTTCGAGGTGGCTTCAAAAGGCACCCTCTTCCTGGACGAGATCGGGGATCTGCCGCCGGAGCTCCAGCCGAAGCTTCTCAATGTCCTTCAGGACCGGGAGTTCTTCCGCGTGGGTGGGAACAAGCTGCTCAAGACCGATACGCGGGTCATCGCGGCCACGAATGTCGATCTGCGTTCCCGCGTCCAGCTTGGCACCTTCCGGGAGGACCTTTACTACCGCCTGAACATCATCGAGCTGAACATTCCTCCGCTGCGCGAACGCAAGGAGGACATCCCCGGTCTCGCTGCCGGGATACTCGCGCGCATTGCCGCGCGTCGGAGCTCCCCGGGCTGGAAGTTGTCAAGCGAGGCCCAGAAATCCCTCATCGCCTTCGATTGGCCGGGCAATGTCCGCCAGCTTGAGAATGTTCTGGAGCGGGCCACCGCGTTCACCGATGAGCCCACCCTTCACGAGCGGGACCTCGCGCCTCTCTTGGAGTCGCATCGCGAAGCGCCGGCCCCGGGCATGGGACGGCCGATGACGCTTCAGGAACTCGAGCGCGACGCCTTCATCCAGACCTACCACCTCAGCGGTGGTAACAAGGCGAAAACAGCGCGAGCGCTCGGGATCTCCGAGCGCTCGGTTTACAATCTTCTGGAACGTCACGGCCTCAAGTGAGGCCGGAGCGGCTTAGCGGTCGACACGCGCCGACCCGCCGCCGACGAGCTTCTTGACCTCGTCCGCCGTGGCCATGGTGGTATCGCCGGGAGTGGTCATGGCCAGTGCGCCGTGAGCCGCACCATACTCGACCGCCAGCTTGGCGTCGTTGAATTCCATGAAGCCGTAAGCGAGGCCGCTGGCGAAGGAATCGCCGCCGCCGACGCGGTCGTAGATTTCCAGCTTCGGGCGGTGGGTTGCTTCGTGGAATTCGCCGGCATGCCAGCAGATGGCACCCCAATCGTTGATCGTCGCGCTGTGCACGTCGCGCAGGGTGGTGGCCACCACTTGGAAGTTCGGGAAGGTCTTCACGGCCTGCTCAATCATGGACTTGAAGCTGTCCACCTCCAAGCCGGTGATGTGCTCGCTCACGCCGGCAACCTCGAAGCCGAGGCTGGCGGTGAAGTCTTCCTCGTTGCCTATCATCACATCGACATACTTGGCGATCTCGCGGTTCACTTCCTGCGCCTTCGCTTGGCCGCCAATCGACTTCCACAGGCTCGGACGGTAGTTGAGGTCGTAGGCCACGATGGTGCCGTATTCCTTCGCTTTCTTGCAGGCTTCGATCGTGAGGGCCGCGGTGGTCTCGGAGAGGGCGGCGAAGATCCCGCCGGTGTGGAACCAGCGTGCGCCATACTTGCCGAAGACCTCGTCCCAGTCCACGTCGCCCGGCTTCATCTGGCTGGCGGCGGTGAGGCCGCGGTCGGGCGTGCCCTTTGCCCCGCGGATGCCGAAGCCCCGCTCGGTGAAATTCAAGCCGTTGCGGATCTGGCGGCCGATCCCGTCGAAGGGCTTCCACTGGATGAAGCGGGTGTCCACCCCGCCTTGCAGGATGAAGTCCTCGATCAGGCGACCGACGTCGTTTTCCGCGAAGGCGGTGACCACGGCGGCGCGCTTGCCGAAGCAGCGGCGCAGGCCTCGGGCCACGTTGTACTCGCCACCGCCTTCCCACGCCTGGAACTGGCGGGTGGTACGGACCCGGCCATCCCCGGGATCGAGGCGGAGCATGATTTCACCCAGTGAAATGATATCAAATTCGCAAGAAGCGGCGGTTCGGAGAGTTAAGGCCATGGGATGATCGGGAAAGTGAGGAAGAATGCTTTATTCGTCGGAGGGGATCACTCCGTTCGCGCAGGCAATCGGACCGCTTCCGGACAAGAAATTCAACAGGTTATCGAGAGACTTCTTTGCCTGGCGCGGGACGCTTTCAAAGGTGCGCGAGCCGATGTGCGCGGTCACGATCACCTTCGGGTGAGACAGCAGGGGGTGATCCGGCGGCGGCGGTTCTTCCTCCATCACGTCGGTGCCGTAGCCTTCGAGTTGGCCTGACTCCAGCGCTTCAAGAATCGCGGCGGAATCGGCGAGTTCGCCGCGGCCGGTGTTTACCACGTAGGAGCCTTTCGGCATGAGGGCCAAGCGCTCCCGGTTGATCAGATGGTGGGTATCCTTGGTCAGCTTGGTGTGGGGGCTGATGATATCCACGGCGGCGAAGAGCGACTCGACCGAATCATGCCGGATGACGCCATACCGGGCCGCGACATCTTCCGGCCAGAAGTTGCCGAAGCCGTGAATCTCCATGTCGAATCCATGGGCGCGGCGCGCCATTTCCTGACCGATCCGGCCCATTCCCACCAAGCCGATCCGCTTGCGCCAGAGTTCGTGACCGGTGATGCGCAACCACTTGCCCTGGCGGGTCGCGTTGACGGTTTCGACGAGGTTCTTCTGCATCGCCAAGAGCAGGCAGAAGGTGTGTTCCGCCACCGTGGTGTGATTCACGCCCGGGGTGAAAAGCACCGGAATACCGAATTCTTCGGTGGCGGGGATATCGATCTTATCCAGCCCGATCCCGTATTTCGAGATCACGCGCAGGCGGGGCAGGCTCTTCTCGATCACGGCCCGAGTAATGGCGTCGTCGCCGCAGAGAAAGGCATCGAACTCGCCCGCCAGTTCAAGCATGCGGGTCTCCGAAAGCGGGCCTCGCTCGCGGACAATTTCGAACCCTTGGCTTTCAAGTTGAGAGTGATGCGGGCCGGGTGTGTCTTGGAAACTACAGGTCGTGAGAAGAACGCGGGTGGTCATGAGTGACAAGAGGGGTTCTGAGAGGTCTTAATCTGTCATACAAGTCGGAAATTTGCTATTCCGTTTGAAGGGCTTCGGGACTTGATGGCGGGATGCGCCGATGGGGGCGGAAAGATGCTTGATGCACGGTTCATCTCAGCGGGACGGTTGGGAGTAAATGCGGTGAAGATGAAAAATTTGTGAAGGGTCAATCGGGGGTGGCAATCACTTATCCCCTGTGAAAGAAATGCCCTTGTAAGACGTTCCCAACCCTGTTGAAATCAAATCATGAAGGCGATAACTCCTCTCCGCCTAGTGAGCTTGCCTGTGCTAGCACTGGCGGCCCTGCCGAGCTGTAAACGAAACACCGATGCGCGGATGGATCCGCAGTGGTGGAAGCTCGAGGCTGACCGCGTGGAGCTGGTCCAGGAAATCAAGCTCCAGAAGTTGCGTCTCGGCGAGGAAGACAAGGTGCGCGAGTACGCCGCGCTGAAGTCGCGGGTCGCCAAGAACGACGCCGCCTTGGCAGAATTGCGTGGGAGCGCGGCGACCCTCCGCTCGGAGGTTGCGAATCTCGCTGCCGCTGCCTCCGCCGAGCGTGACAACTGGATTGCCAGCGTCCGCGCTTCCGCGGTGGGCAAGAACTTTGAAACTTTCTCCGGTTCCGGTGGCCGCACCTATGAGGATGTGACCATTACCCGGGTGACCGATGTCGGGATCGAGTTCCGGCACTCGCAAGGGTCGGCCCGCCTGTGGGCGACCGATCTGAGCCCGGAACTGCATGATGATTTCGGCCTCGATAGCTCCGCTGCCCTTGCCGCCCTCGAACAGGAAAAGGCCGCGGCCCGGGCCTACGAATCCTTCATCGAGGAGCGCATGGTGGTGGTGAATGCCGACCGTGAGAAGAAGCAGCTCGCCGCCGCGGAGCTTGAAACCGAGCGGATCACCGCTACGGCCAAGGCCCGCTCGGAGGCCTACTCCGCCCGACTCGCCGCCAAGGAGTCTTCCAATCCGCTCAGGGCGAGCGCTCGTGCGGTGGGTAGCCGCGGCTCCACGTGGTATTCCGGATACTCTCACCGTTACTCGCGTTATCCGCGGACTTACTACTACTACAACGGTGGTAGCAGCTGCTCGCCGTATCTGGGCAATCACGCCCGCGCCTTCGCTGTTTCGGTTTCGGGAGGCGGCTGCGGCTACAGCCCGCGCGTCACCCCGGTCTATAGCCCTACCGCCAATCGTACAAACTTTTTCCGTTAATGAAGCTCCCTGCCCACACCCAAGTGCTGCGCGCCTCGGCGTTGCTGCTCACCTGCCTTGCCATCAGCTCCTGCGGCGATGATCCGGAACTCGTCCGCAAGCGCGAGGAACAGAAGGCCGAAATTCGCCTGCTTGATGGCGAGCTGAAGATCCTCCAGGAAAAGATCGCCCAGCTTCCGCCGGACCGCACCACCGAGATTGCAAAGATGAAGCAGGATTCGGAGCTGCAGCAGGAGGAAATTTCCAAGCTTGAGCAGGAAGTGGTGTCTCTCCAGAAAGAGAAGGCTCAGATCGAGAAGGATCACGAGGCCTATCGCCGCAAGTACGTGGTCCGCTGATCCTGCGCTCCAACCTCCCCGCTATCCATGGGCTTTTCCGATCTTCTCACTAGCAGCCGCGGTCCCGGTGTCATCGGCACCTTGCTGGCTTTGCTTGTCCTCGTAGGCTTTGGCACTCTCTACATGTTCGTCTTCGACGAGGGCATGCAGGGCGGTGGCAAAAAGATCGAGGCGGTGATCCGCGATCAAGGCATGCTAATTGAGAGCAACAAGCAGCAGCTTGCCTCGTTCAAGAGCCAGATCGAGGAAGGCAAGCGCCTGAAGGAGCTTGAGCAGCAACTGACCCAACTTCAGGTCCGGACTGAACTCGGGGCCAAGCGCGTCACGGAAGCTACCGCCGAGCGCGATGCCGCTCAGGCTGCTGCCGACGAAGCCACTGCGAAGTGGGAAGAATACAAGGATGCCTACCGCCAGTCGGAGTGGGCGTCCGCGGAAGGTCAGGAAATCGGAGAGCTCAAGACTCTCTCGGGCCGGACCTTCGCCGGAGTGATCATCACCAAGGTTAGCCACATCGGGATCGAGATCACCGACCAGACCGGCAAGCGCCGGATCGACAGCGCCGACCTCCCCCTTGCGCTTCAAGACCGCTTCCAGTTTGACGAAAACAAGAAGAGCGACGCGGCCCAGCATGAGGATCGCACCTTCCAGAACCTCTCGGATAACGTAGAGATTGCGAATCTGGCCAAGAAGGGTCAGGACAAACTTGAGAAGGTCCGCGAGCTGACCGAGCTGAGCCAGAAGGCCCACGCCGGCATCCAGGACGCGAAGTCCGCCGAACCTTCGTTGCTCGGGCGCGTGGACCGCATCCGCGCGGAGTTGGCCGAAGAGCAAGCCAAGGCGGCGGATCGCGCCGGCCGCCGCTCGCAAGGCATCAATAAGACCCCTCAAATCAAAGAGGCACTGCGTTCCGCTGAGAGCAAAGTCTCCGCGAACCGCAACAATATCCGCACTTTCGAGCGGCAGATCACGACGAATAAGCGCGACATCACCATCCTCGAGCGCGAGGTGGAGACGATCAAAGCGGAAATCGTGAAGCTCAAGAAGGAGCTGGCGGAGAAGCAGCAGCAGCAAGCGGCCCCTGCCCAACCCTGATCGGGTTCCGGACCTCCAAGCCCGGAGCTTTGCCGAATGGCGGATCCGGGACGGGTAGATCCTATTTTATCTTATCGAAGCGGTCCCTTATCCGGGCGCCTTTCATTCATTGCGCCCTCTCTTCACACTGACTCCTCACTCCCATGGACCAGTTTACCAATAACGATAACTCGGGGATGGTTGGTTTCCTCGTAGGAATCATCATCCTCGTATTCGCCGGGATCTTCTTTTCCCTGCTTGCGGACAAGCGCTTCAGCTTTTCCAGCAACCGTATTTCCCTTGAGTCGACCATTCGCGACGAAAAGGTGGAACTCGACTCCCTCAAGTCGCGCTTGGAAACCGCTCGTGAACATTGGCGGAAGCATTGCGAGCCGCTGTCATCCCAAGGGGATTCCGTCAGCGAGGTGGCTGCGTCGCTCAGGGCCGATCAAGCCCGTGTTAAAGGCCTGCGCGAAGAAGTGACGGCGGCCAAGGCCGAGTTGGCGACGGTTGCGGAGGACTACGAGGAGTATCGCAGCCGTTACCGGCAGCAAGTGCGTGGCGCTGCCTCGGAAGAGCAGCTTGGTGAGTTGAAGTCCCGCACCGGCCGCACCTACACGAATGTGACGATTCGCAAGGTATCGGCCGCGGGTATCGAGATCCGGCACGATCAGGGGATCTCCCGCCTGTTGCCGGAGGAATTGGATCCGGCTTGGCATGAGCGCTTCCAGTGGACGCGGGATGAGGTCACGAAGACTCTTGAAGAGGAGAAGGCCCGGCAGGACCGCCATAACCGTTTCGTGGATCAGAAAAACGCCGCTTCTGCAGGGCCGGAAGAGAAGCCGCGCAAATCCAATTCGAAGCCGAAGAGGGCGAAGAAGGAGACGAAGGCGGACCCACGGCTTGCCGGCTTGCGGGAAGAAGTTCGCGAAACCCGTAGCCGCTACATGAGCGCTCAATCCGAAGCCTCGCGGGCCCGGAGCGAAGCATCCATGAATCGCGGCAAGTCGGTTCCCGGTAGCCTCGAAACTTGGTCGGAACGGGCCATCCGTATGGAGTCGGCCGCGGGAAGACTGCGCTCCCAATACATGGCCGCCCGCGGCAAGCTGGCGGCCATGGCTCCGAC
Source organism: Luteolibacter rhizosphaerae (assembly GCF_025950095.1). NCBI lineage: Bacteria > Pseudomonadati > Verrucomicrobiota > Verrucomicrobiia > Verrucomicrobiales > Verrucomicrobiaceae > Neoluteolibacter > Neoluteolibacter rhizosphaerae. The sequence continues at coordinate 65,489 of NZ_JAPDDR010000018.1, forward strand.
CGATTCGCTTCTCAGCGATGAGGACCGCTGAGGTCAGGCGAGCTTGAGGCGCTCGTCCGAGGCGAGCTTGGCAGTCAGCGTATCCCAGCCGGCGGGGGCTTGGAGGTTGAAGACATGCAGATAGAGCGACACGAGCTTCGGATCGTAGCTCGCCACCAAGGTGTCGACAGCGGCGTCGAGTTGGGCGGCATCGATCGTCTCCGGAAGATCGCCGGTCACGGAGCCCTTGCCGTCATGTTCGATGCCCATGGCATCGCAGAACTTCGCCAGCATCTCCTGATTTCCTGCCATGAACCATGCCTGCAGGAGGTGCTCCCCTATGGTGTCGGCTTGCTTGCCGCGAAGGGTCTTCAGCACCCAGGCGTATTGCTCGGGGAGCGGCTTCTTCTGGATGAATTCCAGGCGCAGCTTCTTGGTCTGGGCGAGCGTGGAAACGGCCGAGCGATAGACGTTCCGGTCGTGGTCGCGGAACCAGTTCAGCATCTGGGTGACCAAGGCGGGATCGACGGCGTTGTAGAGTTCGTGGGCTTTCACGGGCGGAAATCGGTTGGGCGCGACTCCAAGCGATGGAGCCGGAAATGCCAAACGCCAATTTCGCCCGCCCCGATAAATCCCTGCGGATGTGCCGGTAGCCATGGGAAAGCGCGGTCCTGTCTCCACTTGTCCCCCGTCGCGGTCCCCTTATCCTACACGAGATGAATTCCCAAACCGAGATGTGGAAGACCGTCCGCTGGGCCAGTGTCATCCTTGCCTTGCTGGCCTTGGCATGGTTGGGCTTGCGGGTCTTCGAGCGGGGCATGGGGAACACCGTGAACGGACTGGAGAAGGTGCTTGGGGCGATAACCAGCTCGAACACCCGCATCGTCGAGGGCAGGGCTGAGATCTCGCAGACGAGCCAGATCTCGGAATTGGCGCTGGTCGAGATGAAGATGTCGGCCACCCGGAGCTTCGAGAACGAATCCTATGTCCTGAAGTACCTTCCTGCCGGGACCAAGAAGCTGATCATCCGCGGCGAGTATCGGGTCACGGCTGGATACAAATTGGAGCCGGGTGTTTCGCTCCGGATGGAGAACGGGATGCCGGTGGCGCGTTTCCCGGATCCCGAGATTCTCAGCGTGGAGCTCCTCGACTTCCAGCAGCTCAGCGAAAAGGACGGGTGGATGAACCAGATCACCTCGCAGGATCGCGAGCAGTTGATCAAGGAACTCAATATTCAAATGCGGCAGGAAGCGCGACGGAGCGGCGTGCTTGAGATCGTGGAGTCCAGCCTCCACACCCGGCTACGGGACTTGCTGGGCGCGGGCGAGGTGAAGGTCGAGCGGGCTCCCAAGGAGAAGGGGAACCCGCCCTCGCATTGAGTGCCGGCGTGAAACCTTGCTTCACCTAGGAAGCCACTTGTCGAGAGTGGCGAGGTCTTGCTTCATCGCCTCCAAGGTATTGGCAACGCGGTCCTCGCCGCTGCCTCCCACGTACTCGATGTGGAGGGAGAACGGCGTATCCGCCGGGAGAACCTCTTTCACCACGGCAGCGGATGTGGGGCCGACACAGCCTTCCCCGAGGGGACAGGGGTTCCAACTCCGGCCTTCAAGTTTGTAGTCTTTGAAGTAGATGGCGACGACATGTGACGCAGCCCGGCGCAGGTTCAGCTCCCAAGCGTTCGCGCCTTCGACCGTGGCGTGGGCGAAGTCGAAGGCGATGCCGAGCTGGGCAGGGTCGATATCTTCAAGCGCGGAGATGAGATCCCAGAGCGGCGAGCCCACGCGGTTGTTGCCGCGGTGGTTCTGGAACTGCCCTTGGACGCCGAGCTCCTTGTTCATCGCGGCGAGGTCCTTGAGCTTGGCGCGGACTTCCGCCAACTGCGGGGCGATGGGCTTCTTGAAATTGTATTCGTAGGGACCAAGACGGTAGTGCTTGATGCCTTGGGCGAGCGCGGTGCGGAGAAGGGTCTCGCTCTCTTTGTCCACCCGCACGATGTCGGTGGTGAGAATGCCGACCTTCAGCTTCTCCTTTGCGAGCGCGGCGACAAACTCGGGGAGCTTGTCGGCAGCCTGTGCCGGTTCGATGTGGCCGCCTTTGCGGATCGGAGCTTCCAAGCCATCGGCACCCAAGGTGGCGATTTTGGCAGCGAGTTGGTCGAAGGGGACTTGCTCTAGGAACTTGGTGAAAACGAGGCGCGGGCGCGTGGTCGTCGCGGGAGAATCTTGCGCGGTGGAGATCGCGGCGGAAGCGGCCGCGAGGGTAGAGAGTTCGAGGAAGTGACGGCGCTGCATGATGGGACAGGTTGAAGGGCGGACCTGCCGTGGCAATGCGGAAGTGGGGATTGGGAAAGCCGGACGATTCTTCTACTGGCGGGACGATCCGGAATGGTGAAGATGAAATCTTGGACTCCCCCGTGATTGCTCCCATGAAGCCGCCGGTGCTCGGCGTGAGAGAGGGTCTGCGCTCGATTCCCGAGGCGCTCCGGATCTTGTTACGCCGCCCAGCGATCCTGCTATGGCTGGTCCCGCCCCTTCTGATCGCCCTGCTGCTGGACCTATTGGCGTTCTACTTCGCCTTCGGATGGATGCGTGCGGGGATCCGCTCGCTGGTATCGGAGCAGGGATACAGCGCGTGGCTGGTGAAGGTGCTGGATGTCTCCGGTGCGATCGCGGTGGTCCTGCTGCTGGGGTGGAGTTTCGCTTGGCTCTTTCTAGCCCTTTCGAATCCCTTCCAAGACTTCATCTCCGCGGCGGTGGAGCGGGAGCGGAAGGGCGGCCAGGTTCAGGACTCGGCCGGGTTCCGGGGCCTTGTCTCGGGTCTTCTCAAGGGCGGGGTGCAGGCGGTGGTGTTGACGTTGCTGACGGTGCCGGTGTTGCTCCTCGGCTTCATTCCGCTGATGGGGCCGGTGATTGTGTTCAGCTGGAGCTCTTTCGTGATGGGGTTCTCGTTTGTCACGATCCCGATGCGCCGCTTGCGCGAGCGGGTGGCACTGGCCCGGCGCGAGCGTGCTGCGGTGATGGGACTGGGAATGGTGATCTCCGTCGGAGCGCTGGTGCCGCTTCTGAATGTGCTATGCCTACCGGTGTTTGTCGTGGCGGGGACCGTTCTCTTCCTGAAGGCAGAGGAACGCCGCTAGGCCGTCTAACAGACGGTCCGCGGCGAGGCATGTCTTATTCCGTCACGGATAGGAGATAAGCCCGGCGCTGTTCGGCGAAGCTGCGGAGCGGCATGGCTCCGTGGCCGCGGCCGGTGTCGCCTTCTTCCGCAGCGGGCTGATCGGCTGTTAGCTTCTCGAACTCGCCATTGCGCGAGAGCGTGCGGGTGTCGGCGTTGATCTCGTCTGCCGCCCGCTTGCGGTAATGCTCCACCACGGGGCCGAGCTTGGACCAGTCGAGGTCTTCCTGGGCGATGGTGCGGACCTTCGCAAGATAGCGGCTGCGGAGCGATGGAACGGCGAGAAGCTTCGAGCGCAGGGGCTTTCCAGCATCGTCGAGACCGGTGAGAGGATCGAGCTTGAGGCCTTCGCCATTCTTCCGATTGCCCTGCTGCGGGGGCTGCCCCTCGCGGGGCGCTTGTTGCGCAGTATCATCTCGCGGTGCCTGATCACGGCCTCCACGGCGTCCGCCGCCGAATCCCGGAGGGCCACCCCCAGCCGGGCGGAAGGCTTCATTCATGTCACCCGGGATCAGGTGGAACTTCCCCTCGCGGTCGCGGTAGAGGCTGTAGTCGCTGGCCCGGACCCAATAGCCGTCTCCATTGATCAGCGCGCAATCAAGGGCGAGGAACCAGAGCGTCCTCTCGATATCGAGCAGGGGTTTGAGCGCGGCTTCGAGTTGGTCGGCGGGCGTCTCGGAGAGCGTCTTGCAGAGCTTTACGAGAGACTTCCAATCCTCGTCGTCACCGCTCTTCATTTCGTAGCGCTGCTTGTATTCGGCCAGATCTTCTCCGGCATATTCCAGCCCGCCGCGGCCGTTCGGAGAGCCGCGGACTTTCCAGCGGGCACCCTTGGAGGTGCGGTAGTTCTCCTGCAGGAAGTCCTTGTTGAACTGCTGCTGGTTCACATAGACGCCCCAGTTCTCGCCGTTGATCACGACGCGGACGAGGTTCACCTTCGGTGCGGGGATGTGCTTGCGCGCGATGTGCGAGTAGAGGACCGCGCTGAGGAAGCTGCCGTCGCCGTGGGAGTTGAGCAGATTGAGAGTCTTGTAACCGTTGATCCGCTGCTTCGGGTCGGTGAAGTCCAAGGCGAGATTCAGGGAGCGCTTCCTCCCTGCGGATACCATCATGTAGCTGGACATTCCGCGGAAGTGGACACCGACCCCGGAGTAGCTCTTGCCATCGGCGGTGAGGGTGGCGGGAATCTCGACGTCCGTACCGTGAAACGCTTCGAGCTCGGCCTCCCAGTCCTGGTTCTCGAAATCGAGGAAAAGGGTCCGGATCGAATCCTGGGTGTAGAGATCGGAGGAGTGGGATGCCGGAACTTCGCCAGGGCTAATGTGCTTGCCGGGTGATACGGGGGTTTCCTCTTCGCGCGAACCGAATCCGCCGGGGCCGCCTCCACGTGGGCCTCCCGGACCGGGCCCCCGGGGGCCACCTCGTTGCGGGGCGGGATTCGCCTTCAGGAACTCGCGGGCGGCGGCGCGCTCGGCTTTGTCGAGACGCTCGTCGGCATTCTGGTCGAACTGGGCGAGGAGCTTGCGCTCGGCCTGCACCGGTGGTCCACCGGGAAAGGGGCCGGGCTGGGGTTCTTGGGCGAGAGCAGAAAGCGAGAGAAGAAGAACGGGGAGGGCGGATACGGGTAGGATGTTCATGGAGACAACGGAGGTTGCCTCGGAGGACGGAAGCTGGAGGTAGAACGCGGGAATACGGGAAAAGTTTCGGGGAAAGAAAGATACCGATCTCAAAAGAAGAAGCCCGGAACCTTGCGGTTCCGGGCTTCTGGAGAAACAGGATCTTGGGATAGCTTCAGTGCTCGCGGCAGAATTGCTCGAAGCGGGTAAGGCCTTCGTTCAGCACGTCCAGCGTGGTGCAGTAGCTGAGGCGGATACCCTCGTCGTAGCCGAAGGCGATGCCGGGAACGGCGGCCACCTTGTAGCGGCTGAGAAGCTTGTCGGTGAGGTTCATCGACTTCAGGCCGAGCTGGCCGGTGTAGACGAAGAAGTAGAAGGCGCCCTTCGGCTCGACGACGCGGATGTTGTTGATGCCGCGGAGACGGGCGAAGACGAATTGGCGCTTCACATCGTACTCGTCGCGCAGGTCGCTGATGAAGGTCTGGTCACCCTGCAGCGCGGCGAGGGCGCCGTACTGGGCGAAGGTGGTGGCGTTCGAAACCGTGTGGTTCTGGATCTTGTCGATCGCTTCGGCCAAGGCCTTCGGCGCCGCGGTGTAGCCGAGACGCCAGCCGGTCATGGAGTAGGCCTTCGAGAAGCCGTTCACCGTGATCGTCAGGTCGTAGAGCTCCTGGCTCAGCGAGGCGATGGAGACGTGCTTGTTGTCGCCGTAGATGAGCTTCTCGTAGATCTCGTCGGACAGGATCACGATGTCCTCGGAGAGGGCAACCTCACCGATATCGCGGAGTTCCTGCTCGGTGTAGACGGCACCGGTGGGGTTCGAGGGCGAGTTGAGGATGACCATCTTGGTCGCCGGGGTCATGGCGGCCTCGAACTGTTCGGCGGTCATCTTCCAGCCGTTGGACTCCTTGGTCTCGACTAGCACGGGCTTGCCGCCGGCGAGCTTCACCATCTCCGGGTAGCTGACCCAGTAAGGGGTCGGGATGATCACTTCATCGCCTTCCTCGACCACCGCGAGGATCGCGTTGAAGCAGGCCATCTTGGCACCGGAGGTCACGCAGATCTGCTTGGGATCGTAGGCGAGGTTGTTATCGCCGATCAGCTTCGCGGCGAGGGCTTCGCGGAGTTCCGGGATACCGCCGGAAGGCGTGTACTTGGTCTTGCCCGACTGCATGGCCGCGATGGCGGCGTCCTTGATGAACTGCGGGGTATCCACTTCCGGTTCGCCACCGGCCAGTCCGTAGACTTCTTCGCCCTTGGCGAGCATGGCCTTGGCCTGATTGGTGACCGCGAGAGTGAGCGAGGGAGTGACCTCTTGGATTCGGGATGAAATGCTGTCCATGATGGCGCGCGGGATGGTGGTTCACGTCCCTCCGGGGGCGGAGCAACGGTGATGTCGCGCAGCCCCCGTGGAGCGGGGGGCTTTTCTGACGGGCGGGCGGGCCCGGCGCAAGTGAAATGCTGTGGGTCAATCGTCAGAAGTCATTGGCCATCGGGGAAAGGCATTTGTTGTAGCTCCTTCCCGATGACTCATGACCAATGACTGGCGACCGCAGCCAATCAGGCGGTCAGGTCGTTCATCCAGGCGCCGCGGGCGGTGATCCACCTGCCCTTGCGGATGACCTCCGGGAAGCCGAGGCCGTGACTGGCGGCGGCGGTGAAGACATCCCAAGCCTGATCGGCCAGAATGCCGGAGAGGACGATATCGCCGCCGGGCCTGAGGGTTTTGGTGATCACCGGGAATGCCTGGATGAGGACGGTGGAGAAGATGTTCGCCAGGACGACATCGTATTTCTTCCGCGGCTTCCAAGTGAGGATGTCGAGCTCTTTGGTCTCGATCCCCGGGGTGCCATTGCGCTCGAAATTCCGCTCCGCCACTTTGACGGCGAAGGGGTCGTGATCGCAGGCGAAGGTGTCTCCCGCGCCCAGTTTCCTAGCGGCGATGGCGAGCAGGCCGCTACCCGTGCCAAGATCGGCGCAGCTCCAACCCGCGCCGCGGGTCTTCGCGATATCGACCAGAATGCGCAGGCAGGTTGAGGTGGTGGCGTGGTCCCCGGTGCCGAAGGCCATCTCGGGCGGAATGCTGATCAGCTCGCGACCGGGGAAGTCCTTCGCCAGTTGCTTGAGGTCCTTGGCCGCGGAGGCTTGGGTTACGATGAAAGCATTCCGCACTTTGAGCGGCGGAGGGATCTCCGGAGAGGCGTTTTTCCAATCCGACGAGAGCTTGCGGACGGTGCCTCCGAATTGCTTGGCGATCGCATCGCCTTCGGCCTTGGTGGCGCAGAAGACTTCGACACGAAGGGAGCGGCCGCCCTTCAGGACATGGAGGACGAAATTGGGATTGCCGTGGAAACGGTCCTCCCAGGCATCAAGCCACTTGGAGGCGGAGAGCTTGGACCAGACGAACATCGGGAGTTTTTTAGAAGCCGGGTTTCAAACTCCAAGGTCCAAATTGAGAGCAGGAACGCAAAGAGCCCGCGGCTGATAAAAACCGCGGGCTCGGGTGCACAAACCATTCCGTGAAACATCACGAATAGCCGGGAAAATGAGGGTGCCCGCGGCCCTCCCAAACCGCAGGCACCAATGCGTTTCCGCATTTGATTCACTATTGCGCACATCTTTGATGCGCGCAAATTCAGGAAGGTAAGGGAATCTACTTAGGTTTTGCGCGATTCGGAAACCGTTTCACTGTGGATCGCTGGAATGCATTCCGCATGATCAAGGGCCGATGCGTGTCGGATTCGTGCAGAAATCAATAGCCCCTGCGAGGGGGGCTGTGCCGCGATTTTGCGTAAGCGATTGGGAATCGGTGCCTCTTCTCTGGTGGCACAAAAACCGTTAGAGAAGAAGGGCGGGCATACCCGCAACCCGACACCCCCTAGGATCTAACAAAAGCCCTAGGAATGAAGTTCAGTTTAGCCGAGATCGCCACCATTCTGGCCGCCCTCCAGTTCTATCGGGAAGCAGGCTACGGGAATCACGACATGTATCGCTGGCTTTCGCAGCGAATCCTACGGATCGCCAGCCGGTCCCATACCTTGGAGCCTCTCGATGAGGAGAAAATCGATGCGCTGATGGCCAGGCTGGCAGAAGAGGAAGAAAATCCGTCGGCCTGATCCGGACACGAAAAAGCCCACCGAAGTGGGCCAATCGATTGGAAAATGGAGCGGGCGATGAGATTCGAACTCACGACATCCATCTTGGCAAGGTGGGTTTTAACGCCCTTTTCGTGTCATGAAACCCTTGATTCAAGGGGTTTTCTCCGGTTTTGAGTTCCGTTAGGGCGACAATTCGGGCGCAATTCGGGCACCCCCAGTGGCAATTTTGGCCCGATTATCAACTCGTGGTAGACCTTGTTACGCTTGCGACCCGGCCGATTCTCAATGCCGTTAGCACGACCAACCGAACGCATCGGAAGACCGGCAAAAATCTGGCGGCATTCAGGGCTGTCGTCGACGGTGAGCAACCAAGAACCCTGCAGCAGTTCCAAGGCTGCACGAAGCTCGAGCATCTCTTCGGGAAACCAGGCTGAATAGTTAGTATCGGATGCTCTAATGTATGGAGGATCCACAAAGAAGAAAGTACTGGGTCCGTCGTACTTGGCAAAAACCTTCCTCCAATCGAGGTTCTCGATATTTACCCGATCAAGTCGTTGGGAAACCGCTGAAACGTTCTCGGAAAGGCTTAGGAGGCTGACATTCCCGCCGCCGCCGCCTGCGATTTTCGAAATGCCGTAGGAGTCACCTAGGCCGCCAAAGGACCAGCGGTTGATCAGGAGAAATCGAGCCGCGCGCTGAATCTCCGTCAGGCCGTGGGAAGCCATGAAGCTCCGGAAGAGTTCGCGACTGCTAGGCACGAGGGCAATCTCGTTGCGGAGTTCGGCGGGATGCCACTTGACCTGTCGGTATAGGTTCACGAGTTCACCGTTGATGTCGTTATAGACCTCGAGCTTTGACCGCTCCTTGGCGAACAGCATTGCCCCGCCTCCTCCAAAGACCTCCGCATAGCAAACATGCGACGGGATGAGAGGAAGCAGGTGTTTCAGCAGTCGGCGCTTGCCGCCTGCCCATGAGACGAGTGGTTTTGGATGACGAAGCATTTCGTCCTATGATGTTCACAAGAACAGTTAGCAAGTCTAACCCCATCGCGCGGTCTTCTTGGAATGGCACGAATGGCAGAGCGGTTGATGGTTCGTTGGGTCATACATCGCGCCTCCCATGCGCACTGGTCGGATGTGATCGGTGTGCCCTGCTGGTGCGACAGTTCCCGCGGGGCCGAAGGACACAACAACCTCGGTGCCGCCCTGCCATGTTCTCACGTGATCGCAATAGCAGATCGGGTGAGCTACGAGGTAGCGACGGCTGTAGGCATGCCAAGACCTATCGTATGTCCTTGTATCTCTAAGGCTTCGGAATGTCTTGGCCTTGCTTATCTTACGGGTAAATCGAGCGTTTCGCATGAAAGCTAGTTAAGATAAGTTAGAAACTAAGGTATCCACGGGGGGAGGGGATCAAATCTCTGGCACAGGCCATCCGGAAGAGCGCGCCCAAGGTGTTTTTATCGCTCTGTCAATTTTAAGGGGGGTGGGGTCAACGCGACCAAAGTGCGGTCAACCTGTTTTTTTCTGAAGATTCCACCCGGCAAATTGGGGCCGATGAGGCCGCCGGAGCGGCCCGGATGCCATGGGATTGCGCGGAGTAAAGCCAAAGGAAAACATGCTGGCCCTAACAGGCCTGCTCGCTCCTTTGTGCACCGAGCCTCCCGACCTCAAAGGGGGTATCGACGCCGAGCTGGAATACGAGCGGATCGCGAAAGAGCTCGCGAAGCTCGGCCACCTCACGGACCTGAACCGGCAGTGCCTGATCAACTATTGCGAGGCATGGGAGCTTGCGCAGGTCGCGCTGAAGGAACTGGCGGATGACGGGGTCACGCTGGTCAATGCGGAGAGCGGCAACCGCTACATGCATCCGGCAATGACGGTGTGGTCGATGGCCCGGGCGACGATGGAGAAGGAAGCGAAGAACCTCGGCATGACCCCGGCATCCCTGCAGTCGATCAAGAACGTGAAGATCCCCTCCAGTGCCAAGAAGCAAGAAGACGGCCCCAGCGCCTTCCTCACCTAGGCGCAAGCCAAAGGCCAAGGCGGGAAGCAAGGGCACGTCGTCAATCGATCACGTGGCGGTGACCTATGCGCGCGAGGTGGCGAGCGGGAAGCGGTTGGCGTGCCGGTGGGTGATCTTGGCTTGCGAGCGGTTTCTGCGGGACCTCAAGCGGAAGGACATCCGCTTCGATGTGGTGGAGGCCGACCGGGCCATCGCGTTCATCGAGTCTTTCCGGCGCTACAAGGGGCAGTGGGCGGGGCAGCGGATGACGCTGGAGCCGTGGCAGAAGTTCGTGATCGGCAACATCTTCGGGTGGAAGTGGGTGGAGAGCGGGCTGCGGCGGTTCAAGTATGCGCATATCGAGGTGCCGCGGAAGAACGGCAAGACGCTGCTGGCGGCGGGGATCTCGCTGTATCTGCTCTGCGCGGACCGGGAGGGCGGGGCGGAGGTTTACAACGCGGCGACGAAGAAGGACCAGGCGATGATCCTGCACCGGGATGCGCGGGTCCTGATCGAGAAGTCGAAGGACCCGGATTTCCGGGCGGCCTTCGATATCCGGAAGAACCCGCCGATCATCGAATACGGGGCGGCGGATTCGTTCATGAAGCCCCTCGGCCGCGATACCGAGGGCGACACGACGGACGGCCTCAACCCGCACGGGGTGATTGCCGACGAGACGCATGCCTGGACCACACCGGGGTTCTGGAACGTGCTCAACTCGGCGCTCGGGGCGCGGTCGCAGCCGTTGTTCCTGATGATCACCACCGCGGGCCACAATATGGACTCGGTGGGGCGCTCGCACTCGCTGATCGTGCAGCGGATCCTGAAGGGCGAGGACGGCGGCGAGGGGGACGATTACTTCGGGATCATCTTCACGATCGAAGAGGGCGACAACATCGACGACCAGGTGACCTGGGCGAAGGCCAACCCGCTTTACGGGGTCACGGTCGACGAGAAGAAGTTCCGCTCGCAGCTCGCGCTGGCGAAGGCCGATCCGGCGATCAACCGGGAGCTCAAGACCAAATGGCTGAACATCTGGATCAACCAGGCATCGCTATGGCTGGACTCCGACAAGTGGGCGGGGGCGGTCGATTTGGAGTTCGAGCGGGAGCGGCTGCAGGGGATGCGGTGCTATGGCGGGCTAGACTTGGCGATCACGCGGGACCTGTCCTCGCTGGTGTGGGTGTTCCCGCCGCAGGAGGGGCTGGAGCGCTGGACTCTGCTGGCGAAGTTCTGGTGTCCGGCGGCGGACATCATCACGCGCTCGAAGCGGGACAAGGTGCCCTATCAGACCTGGGCGGAGAAGGGGTTCATCGTGCCGACGCCGGGGGAGGTGATGGACTTCGGATACATCAAGAAGCAGATCGAGGATGACAGCCGGCTCTTCGACGTGAGGGCGGTGGGCTACGACAAGACCTATGCTGCCTCGATCGTGAATCCGCTGATCGAGGAAGGGGTGAACATGCTGTCGTTCTCGCAGGGGATACTGACGATCTCGCCGTATGCCAAGGAGCTGGAGCGGCTGGTGATCGAGGGCTCGAAGCTGAATCACTTCGGGCATCCGGTGCTGGCGTGGAATGCCGGCAACGTGGTGGTGCACATGGACGCGAACGGCAACATCAAGCCGGACAAGAAGAAGTCGGAGGAGCGGATCGACGGGATCATTGCGGCGATCATGGGGCTGGGGGTGGCAATCGAGACGGAGTATGATGGCTCGCTGGCGGGGGAGTGGGATTGCACCATTCTATGATCCTCTGACCCCCTCGTTAATCGTAGCCCAATGCGAGTTATGTATGAGGGATCACTTAGGCGCCTGTACCGCCGGACCGGTCAGGCGGGGGCGGGGGCGGGGTCTCGCCTCGAGGAAGGGATGGCTGTTTTGGACCAAGCCGCCGTGCGGGCTCTAATGGCGGTACACTAAGCGTTGCACGGATTAAATTAATCTCCTTTAATCCTCCATTGTCATGAAAGTAATGGTTAACGAAAACGCAGTCTGACGGGGGGGCAGAATTGCCGATAAGGTTGAGCTTGAGCTGATGTAGGCTGCGAGCTTTGCTGAAAATGGACTTAAGCTTGTCTAAGCTCATGGAGTGGTGTTTGATCAAGTGCTCGATTAGCTGATACGAGTTGAGTTTGTCTTTTAAGTCCTGCTGATCCAATTTTGCCTTGCTTTGCGTTATGATCTTCTCCGCTTCTGTTGGGGAGACCTCCCGAATTATGTTTTCGGAGTAATCTTTAAGCGTCTCGGCGACGTTCTTGAGGCTCGAAAGTTGTGCTTGGAGCGTCTGCAGTGTCTTTTCTTTTGATCTCTTCGATAAAAAGTCGCCAAAAAGACCTGCCCACTGTGCTTTTAGCCATGAAGTAATGTCTTCAAGGTTTTCGAAATCCTTGGTAAGGTTGTTGCGCTCTCGTGCGTATATGAAGTCGAGGAGTCTGAAGATGTTGACGCTGTCGACATGGGCGTAACGGATGGTTTTATTGTCTCGATTCTCCTTGTAGGTTAAATACTCGGCCGCCACTCCCTTCTCAACGAAAATATACACCGGAATATCTTCATCGAGTGCAGTTTCTAGCTCCTTTTGCGTGATGGAATTATAGTGCTGATAATGGCGCTCTAGCTCGTTGTCATTCAATATAATCTTGAGCTCTGAGGTTGCGGAGCCGTACCGACCGCCGATGATCAAAACAAGAATGTGAGAGCTTCCAATTTCTTTGTAGCATGAGGCATCGAGCGGTAAATCATGCGAGAATGGAATGTCACCACTCTCAAATAAAATACTGTCGTATCCAAGCTCGGAAATGAACAGCTCAATGCCCTTTCTAATGTGGCGGAGATCGTAGTATGTTGAGCTGACAAAAATTCGTGGAGTTGCCATTGGAAGTGGGGGGAGACTATGAGATGACTTGAGTTTCGCAAGCTTCGGCAGCTCCTGAACGGGCCGAAAGCCGAGCCGGTCTAATGGTCGGGTCATGGTTTGCCCCGCAAGTTTGTGACGTGATTCGCCGGATTCTTGCTGCTGCCCATGCTTTCTCGGCTTCTGCCAATACGCCGGCGGTGCCGGTGGAGGGTGGGGGTGGGGTAGTTGGGGGTGGGACTTTGGATGTCACGGCGCCGATCTCGGATTGGCGGCGGTTGTGGGGGGATGGGGATGGGGGGACTTCGTCGGCGGACCGGTTGGCGGCGGTGTACGGGTGCGTGTCGGTGATCGCGTCGTCGATCGCGGCGATGCCGTTGCAGCTCTATCGTTCCAACGGGGACAAGCGGGAGCGGGAGAGGAAGCACCGGTTGGCGGGGTTCCTGGGGGATGCGCCGAACGAGGCGATGACCTGGACGCAGCTGCGGGAGGCCTTGCTCTACACGATGATCCTGCGCGGCAATGCTCATGCGCGGTGCTTCTGGTCGGGCGGGTTCGTGCGGGAGATGTTCCCGCTGCCGCTGGGGACGGTGACTTCGAAGATCACGGACTTGCGGCGGGTGGTCTACGAGGTCGGCACGAATCCGTGGAAGGTGCCGGCGGGGCATTTCTCCAAGCCGGATGTGGCGCACTTCAAGGCGCTGTCGGCGGACGGGATCGACGGGATCAACCCGATCCGGCATTGCCGCCTATCCACGGCGGCGGCGGCGGCCTTGGCGACCTACGGCAAGAGCTCGGCTGAGGATGGGCAGCCGATCCGCGGGATCATCACGGCGCAGACTACGTTCAAAAACCACGACCAGGCGAAGGATGTGCGGAAGCGCTGGAGCGAGGCGTGGCGCGGGGCGCAGAACGGCGACGGGGTGGCAATCTTCGAGGGCGGGGACATGAAGTTCCACCAGGTGACGATGAGCATGCGCGACGCGCAGTTCATCGAGAGCATGAGCTTCTCGGTGGAGGAGATCTGCCGGATCTTCAACGTGCCGCCGCACAAGGTGCAGAAGCTCGACCGGGCGACCTTCAACAACATCGAGCACCTCTCGCGCGAGTTCTACATGGCGACACTGGTACCGTGGATCACGCGGGTCGAGGCGACGCTCAACCAGTGCTTGCTGACGAAGGGGGATCGGGATGCGGGGTTCTACCTGCGGCACAATGCGGACGGGCTGTTGCGGGGTGATCTGCAGAGCCGTTCGGAGGCGATGGCGAAGCAGATTTCATCGGGACTGATGACGCCGAACGAAGGGCGGGCGCTAGAGGACCGGGCGCCGCTGGACGGGGGCGACCGGTTGCTGTTCTCCACGAATCATGTGCCGCTGGAGATGCTGGGGAGGCATGAGAGTAGCGAGGAGCGAGTAGCAGGTAGCGAGGGTGAACAGCCGAAGAAGGAAACCAAAGAGAAGCTATGAAACGACCGATTTTGATTGAGAACGAGGAGCTGTTCGCGGTGCTGGATGAGCGGCGGATGACGCCGGCGATGAAGGCACGGCGGCCGGAGGCGGTGTTGCCGGAGATCACGAACCTGAGCGTTGGCGTGAAGGGGAAGAAGAAGGCGGCGACGATGTTCCTGTATGATGCGGTGTCGTTCTGGACCGGGAACGATGCGCGGAGCTTCCAGCGGAAGCTGGCGGAGACGGATGCGGAGGAGATTCACCTGCACATCAACTCGCCGGGCGGGTCGGTGTTCGAGGGGGTGGCGATCTACAACCTGCTGGCCGGGCATGAGGCGGAGGTGATCGTCCACATTGACGGGCTGGCGGCCTCGATCGCGTCGGTGATCGCGCTGGCGGGCGACACGATCCACATTGCGGAAAACGGGATGGTGATGATCCACAACCCGAGCGTGGTGGCATGGGGAGACTCGACGGTGATGCGGAAGCAGGCGGAGATCCTGGACAAGATCCGGGATGCGATCCTGAACACGTACGAAACGCGGACGCGGATGGGTCGGGAGGATCTCTCCGCGGCGATGGAGGCGGAGACCTGGTATTCGGCGGACGAGGCGATCACGGCGGGGTTCGCGATGCACAAGACGAGTGCGAGGGAGGAGACGGCGTTGTGGGTGCCGGGGGACTTTGAAGGTCTTCCCGCGGCGGCGATGATGTTGGGGAGGAGGGAGGGGGACTACCGCGAAGACGCAGAGGTCGCGGAGGAACGCGGAGGGGTAGAAGAGGCGACCGCGGATGGCGCGGATGAGAGAGGTAATTTGGAGGATGTGGCGGGGGCTGCTGACTTCATTGCACGCATGAAGCTGGCCCATGGACTCTGAGGTGATGGAGCTGATGCGAGATTTGGTCGATGCCTTGCGAGATCACTCGGATGCGCTGCGGGAGCATGCGGCGGCGCTGCGGAATGAGGCGGGAGTGGAAGGAGAAGAGACGCTGTGAGGTGACTTCATCCGCCCGGGGACCGGGCGGACTACTTTCAGCCGCCTGGAGACCGGGCGGACTACTTTATGAATCCAGGACTTTTGAGGCATCCGATCCGGATCGAGCGGCCGGTGACGACGGTGGACGAGCTCGGGCAGCCGGTGCCGGGTTGGGAGCGCGTGGGCGTGTGCTTCGCGCGGCGGATGAAGGAGCGGGCCGGGGCGGAGACGGTGATCAGTGATCGACCGGTGGAGCAACGGCGGGCGGTGTTCCGGGTGCGGAGTCAGCCGTTCTTGCGGTGGTATCGCGAGGGGGACCGGCTGGTGGAGTTGGGGCGGGGAGGGATGCCGGAGGTGGTTTGGGGGATTGAAGGGTGGGCGGAGGTGGAGGGGAGCGGGGGGATGTATTTAGATGTAGAATCCTCTAACTTTTAGGGGTCTTGAGAGTTTGATGAATCTTCGCGATCTGAGCTTTCGCTTCTTCCATCTTCTTCTTTTGACGCGCTAGTTCGAGCTTTTGGTCAAGAATGAGTTCGATCCCGGCTCGAATCACTGGGTAATAGGTGGTGCAAGTATCCTCATCAAGCGCATGCACTCCTTTGCTCAGGATTCCGTAGAGACCGCGTTGCTCTACTAGGAACGGTGGCAGCTCATTGGAGAGCATCCTGATTTTGTCATCCATCCTCGAACTTGAATAGGCTTCTTCATCCCAGTGATCGGCGGTCGTTGCCCGTTTGTGTGCTTCCTCAACCAACCGTTCGAAAATTCTTCGAAGGTAAATGAATGAGCCTATCCCTACGCCATGAGATGCAAGTCCAATTGAGCGGCTAAGCTCAGTAAAATCTTCCTTATCAAGGACGGGCCGATATCGACGAATGTGTCCCTCATCGATGTCAGCCATCGATGGTGTTTGGCCGATTTTCAGGAGTCGAAAGTTCTCAATCCTGAAGATGAAAATGAACTCGTGCCTTTTGTCCCTGGTGCATTGGAACATCTTTACGAAGCTCTGGTTTTTAGAGATGTGGAAATTATGCCACCCGCCTTCGTAAGTCTGGCTCTTGCCGTTCAAGACAGTTTTCTCAGCGCACCAAGGGCAGAAAACGTCGAGGACCTGGCCCTCCTGAAGGAAATTGAACAGATCCATTTCATGATTTGAGTCTGATCCCCTAGACAGTTGAAAAGGAGCATACAGGGGCCTCTCTAGGCAGAGCTCGAACGGCGTAGGAAAGGGGGGTGGAGATGGGGCTTTTTCGTTTCCATGAGAGAACTGCTTCTAATCACAACTTCCAGACTGAGCCATCAGAAAGTTAGCACACTGAACGAGGCGAATGAACCCTGAGGCCGGTTCCTGCAAAGGCGATCTTCCGGCACTTTTTGGGGCATGGATCGAAACGACATCCTGCGCTCTATTGAGAATCACCGCACGGGCCTCGCACCGCTTTTGACGGCGTATGAGGATCTGACGAAGGCCACGAAGGGGACGGGGGAGGGCGGGAAGGACCGCGCTTTCACGGCCGAGGAGTGGGGGAAACATGAGGCGCTGGGCCTCGACATCAACCGGCTGAACTCGGCGATCGCGACGGATCGCGCGGCGTTGCGGGCGCTGAACCTGTCCGAGGCGACCGACGATCAGACGGCGGCCGTGATGGGCTTGTCGGATCGCTCGAAGTTGCCGACGGCGACGGACGAATACATGGACTCGTTCCTGGCCTTCGCGCAGGGCGGTTTCAGTGCGCAAGGTTGCGATCCGGAGAAGTACCGGAACCTGACGACAGTGGCGCCTTCGACGGGCGGAGTGCTGATCCCGACGGAACTTGAGACGACGATCCTGATGGAGGCGGCGGTGCTGTGTCCGCTGCTGCGGATCTCGAACGTGGAGATGACTTCCACGCTGCACAGCCAGATCCCGTTCATGGGCGAGATCGGGGTGATGGGTCCGCGCAAGGAGGCGGAGGCCTACACGCTGAACGAGCCGGCGCTCTCGGTGAAGAGCCTGGACATCTTCAACTACGGCGGGTTCTTCCCGGTTTCGCAGGAACTGATGGAGGACGCGCCGCAGCTGCAGAGCGCCTTCCGCGAGGTGTGGGCGCGGGCCTATGCGCAGACGATCGAGGAGTATGGCTGGAAGGGAACGGGCGGACAGACGGCGTTCTTCAACCAGGCGGGCTCGGGGATCACGATCACGCTGGCGGGCCGGGTGTGCCCGGGGATTCGGACGCTGAACAGCACGATCATTCCGGTGGTGCCGTTCGCCTCGGCGACGGCGGTGGGTAGCGACGACCTGATCAAGCTCAAGCAGGCGGTGGTACCGGAGGCGCGCTCGGGCGGGACCTATGTGTTCTCCGGCGACCTGGAGACGAAGGCGCTACTTCTCAAGGACACGACGGGCCGGCCGCTGTGGCAGCCGAGCATCATCGCGGGCCAGCCTTCGATGATCAACGGATCACCCTACGAGGTTTCGAGCCGTCTGGATGCGATGGCAGCCTCGGCGAATCCGGCGTTCTTCGGCAACTTCAAGCAGGGTCACAAGATCGCGATCCGGAAGGGTCTGACGGTGAAGACGAGCGGCCACTATCTGTTCGGCAACGGGATGATCGCGGTGGCCGGAGACACGCGCTGGGGAGCGGGGGTGAAGTACAACGGCTACATCGCGAGGGGGAACAACGCGGCGAGCTGATCGGCCAAGTTCCAAGTTAGAAGTTCCAAGTGACAAATTAGAGAAGGCCGGTCGTGGATCGGCCGGCCTTCCGACTTTTGAGAAGCGATGAGTACGAAGAAAGCGAAGAGCAAGGAGCAGGGAGAGAAGAGGCCGGACTTGGGGGGCGGACTGAAGTCCGCGGTCCCGGGTGAGGATCGTTCGCGGTTGATCACGCCGGCGATGGCGGTGAGCGGGATGACGGGTAATGCGGAGGATGCGCCGGTGCTGCCGGATGCGGGGGGCCAAGTTGGCTAGTTTTCAGTGTTCCGTTTTCAGGAGGAATCATGGGAAGACCTGTCATTGACCTGACGCTAGCGAAGGCGCATCTGCGGGTGGAGCACGATCTGGACGACGAGTTGATCGGGCTCTTCGTGGAGGCGGCGATCGACCGGACGCTGCAGGAGATCGGGCTGGCGGGGGTGCTGGAGCGGGAGCACAAGACCGAGACGACGCATGCGGCGTTCGGGTTCCTGTATCCGGTGGAGGAGATCGTGGCGGTGGAGAAGCGCGACGGTTTCGGGGTGTGGCGCGAGTTGCCGGCGGCAGAGTGGGAGCTCGGCGGTTCGGTGGACGAGCGGCAGGTGCTGAGGCTATCCGAGGCGGCGGGGCATCGGTCGGGGAGCGAGTATCGGGTGGAGTGGCGGGCGGGCTTCAAGGTGCTGCCGGCATGGTTCCGGGTGGCCTGCTACTTCCTGCTCGGTCACTACTATGAGAACCGGAGTTCGATCGTGATCGGTGCCGGTCTCGCGGCGGTGGAATTGCCGCAGGGCTTCCACCACCTCTGCGGGCCTCACAAGCGCTGGTTTTTTGCGTAGAGACGGAAGACTGGAAGACGCAAGACAGAAGACTGGAAGGAACAGCCTTGAGAGATGGCGAATCGGATCGAAATCACGGGGTTCAAGAAGCTTCGGGACAGCGTGGCGAAGCTGGACCGCAGGCTGCAGCGCCGTGTCTATGGTGCCGCGGTGCGCGCGGGCGGCAAGGTGCTGGTCGATGCGGCGCAGGCGGCGGTGCCGGTACGCACGGGTGCGGTGAAGCGATCGGTGGTGCACCGGGCGAGCTCGAAGCCGTCGAAGGGACTCTTCGGGGTCAAGGTGACGGTGAAGGGCGGGGCGCGGTCGAGTGACCGCATCGCGCACCGGAGAGGCGGCAAGGGAGCCGATTATCATCCGGACTCCGTCGAGCGCTACTACCGGTTTACCGAACTGGGGACGAAGCACCATCCGGCGCAGCCCTATCTCAAGGCCGCGCTGGAGGGGAAGGCGGGCGAGGTGCTGGCGGTGGTGAAACGGGAGCTGGCGGCGGGACTCGAGAGGGAGGCGAGGGGCTTGTAGGCGAAGATTCAAACTCGAAATTCCAAGATCCAATGAATGAGCTTTTGGTGTGGCTGGTGGCGGCGATCAAGGGGGAGACCTCGTTGGCGGCGCTGGGGGGACTGGTGTTTCCGGATTGCGCGCCGGAGGGCGCGAAGAATCCCTGCCTAGTCTATCAGCTCTTCGGGGACGAGTCGGAGGCGGTGCTGGATGCCGGGGCCTTAAGGTCGGGGACGCTGGCGTATCAGGTCCGGATCTATGGGGACTCGCGGGCGGAGGCGAATGCACTGCGGGAGGCGTTCCGGCAGCGGTTCCAGGGAATGAGCCCGGTGGAGATCGGCGGCGGGTGGCGGATCGAGGGGAGTGCCTGGGGGAATCTGGCGGATGACTATGACGAGCGGCTCAAGGACTATGGGGCGCTCGGGGTGCTGGAGTGCCACTTGGCTAAGTGAGATGATTCACGCGCTTTGTAATGGTCTAACCCACCAAGGATAGTGAAGATCCTCCAGTCGTGAAATCACTGCTCAAACCCCTCCTTTTTCCAAACCAAGATGCCGCCGACATTTGTTTGACCGCATTCGCCGATGATCAGTTTACCAAGCTTCACGAGAGCTTGAAGCCGTTCAATCGATTCTCGGGATGGATGCTTCTTGTCAGTGGAGCTACGGTGGGTCTTGTGGCGAGCAACTTTGATAAGGTAGGCGAGAAACTTCCGCTCTCTCCTGCCTTCCTATCTTGCCTCGCCTTCTCCATGGCCTTTGGCTTTATCGCCAAGTTCCAGTTTGTCATTTCAGACTTCATGGTCTTCAGAATGACCCCGATGGGGACAGGCAGCTTCAAGTGGATCTCGGAGAAAGAGAGTGAGATTCGAGGGATGATTGAAGCGTTAGGTGACGATGAAGAGCTAATCCGGAGCAAACTGACCCAGGAGGCGCTTCACCGAGATTTTAATGAGCGACTTCCATGGTACTTCCGGATTGGAGGCCCGAAATCTGTGGCCTTTGGTTCAACGCAAAGAACCAAATTCTTCCGAGATCTTACGGGGCGGCTGGTGTGGGCAAACCTATTGGTCTTCGCGCAGCTCGGGACGCTTGCCTACGGGATTTACTCGCAGGTGGAAGCGGTGAAGGCCGCGCTTAATTCGTAGGAGAGGATCAAGGACTATGGGGTGCTGGAGCAACATCTGGCCTCGCAGTAGCGTGTGCGGTATCGGCAGGTGCCGGGACGCTTCCGTTGTGGATGAAGACATATTTGTAGCTCTCAGGGTCTATTGGCAAAGCACCATAGCCGAGATCCTGACGCATCAGGCTGAGAAGCCGTCCAAAAGAAACGGATGAGATGGTTTGGAAGCACTGCGTGAACTCGGTAAGAATCTCGGGACTATCGGAGTAGAGCGCCAGCTTCGCCATGCAACCGTTGATCTCTGCTTCCGAGGGTTTCGTGCACTGCGAAGTCCTACTAGGTGGGACATCTGGCCCATCCCATTCAGAAGACTCCATGTACCTGCCTAGTGTGGCAGTTACTTCGAAAAATGCGTCTCGCTTTGAATTAAGGTAATTTTCCCTACGAAGCGTTTCCTCTGCTGTGAGAGGCTTGAGATTCTCCAGTTTGAGGTCGAAGTCGTGTTTGATCTTTGCCAAGGCGTACTTCTGGATAATCCAGATTGCGGCACCAGTAGTAGTTGCAGAGACGAGAGCTTGCTGAAGCCATTCAGGGGTTTCTATCATGCCTGTGTTAGTGCTGAGTAGGGCGAAACTACAGTTAATCGAGAATCGCTCAAGCGTTGTAGATTGAGCGAGGTCGGATCAGCGACTGCTGAACGGGGCGAACCGGTGGACGGATGCGTAGCTGGCAGTTATTTTGGGTGACTAGTCTGTCGGCAGCATGAAAGGCAATTGCTCGAAGCTTCAGCGCTACAACGGCACGAATTGGGACACGGTCTCGGAGAAGGTTTCCATGAGCGGCCCCGGGCTCTCGCGGGAAACGGTGGAGGAGGAGGATGTGATCGACTGCGATGCCAGCGGGGGGAACAAGTTCAAGCAGAAGTCCCCGGGGACGAAGGAAATCGGGGACATCACGGTCGAGATCAAATGGAACCCGACCGTTCCAACGGGCACGAAGCAAGTCGAGCGGGCCACGGCCGCGGGCATCGTGAGTGCTGGCGGCAATGCCCTGGTCACGATCACCAAGGCGGGCATGACCGGCTCGCCGATCGCCCTCAATATTCCGGTCTCTCCCGGCTCCCCGGGAAGCTGGGCCGGTGAGGTCCGCAACTACCTTGCCACCCATGCCGCCGCCGCAAACATCCGCGCGGTGGCCGAGGTGATCGATGGGGCTGGCACCTTCATCGACCTCCGCGCTCTGGATGCCGCGGCCGATGATGCGACCTTTAACATTGCCCTCGCCACGGGCACGGCGACGGGCATTACGGCTGCTCCGAACTCTGCGACGCTGGTTGCGGGTGTGGCGGGCGCGGACAACGACGAGAATCACCATCTGTTCGAAGACGACTTCGACAAGGAGACGGCGACCTTCTGGCGGATCGTGCATCCGAATAACGCCGCTACCGGCGTGCTGGTGCATGCGACGGTGAAGGAAGTGGGTGAGCCGAACTACGAGCCGAACCAGACGGTGAAGCGCTCGATCGTGATCGAGCCGACGGGCCGCCACTACAAGGCTGGCAACGCGATCGCGGCCGAGGTGCTGCCGGTGGGTATCACGGCTCCTCAGGATCACTATGGGCACCACTGACGCGCTGTGCGCGAAGTTCCAAGTTAGAAGTTTCAAGTTCCAAGGAACAGCCGATTTGGAAGACAGGATTTTGCGGCTTCCGGGCTTTGCCGCATGACAGGACGGTCACCCCGCGAGGGGTGGCCGTTTTGGGTGAATGACGAATGTGGAATTCCCGAATGTCGAATGAAGTGGGAGGGGAACGATGCAGGATCGGGGGTCAAGAGATTCGCAGGCCCGCAGCGTGAACAAGTTGAAGTAGCCTCCCCACATCAGTCGCCTCGAGTGAGGGAGTGTCCTTGGAATCTATTCGCTTAAAATATTCTGCGATGATTTCTCTCAACGACAGGACCTTGATTATGACGGTGGAACCTTTCTCTCTGAACCTCTCCTGCAGCACTTCTGACTGCTGAAGAGCCTTTCGGTCACTTTCAGTACCTTTAATCTTAGTCACTGCAATCAGATAGGTAAGATCGCGTTGGCCCGTCTCGGACTCGATCTTGTTCAGGAAAGCGTCCATCCACTTGTCAGAAACGAGTTCCCTAAAATACTTCCAGCTCTCCCTTGGTTTGAACTCAGCGCTACGCTCGTTGTATTCAGCCTCCTTCTCGAGTTCCAGTCTCCAATGATTGACGTCGAAGCCGCTTTGCCAGGACTTGCACGTCACCACGTGAACGCGTTCTGATCCTAGTCCCGACGTCGAAAGGGCAAGTATGTCGATGTCCGAGTGGACCGAGTCTCTTTTCGACATGAAGTCTACATGGGCCTTGCTCGGTCTAAACCGCACATTGTGTTTTACGAAGAAACCCGGACGGGCCACATACCAGTCTTCTACCAACTGCTCGAGGATGTCTTCTTTCATCGTGTAGGCTCAAGGGGACGGGTGAACGCTCCGAACGCGGTTAGAGCGATGGTTTTGGGAGCCGGAGTCTCTAGTTCCATCGATGGGTCATGCAACTGAAACTGAGCATCAAGCAGATCAAGGGTCTTCAGGAGAAACACGGGATTGCAAACCTGCTGCAGCCCTCTGCGGAGGATGCGACCAAGGTGGCCAACGCGGGCTTCCTGGTGGACTTCTATTTCGAGGGATCGCGAAAGCTCGAGAATGCTCCGTCGATCGAGGAGATCGAGGACATGGATGTCGCCGAGCTGATCGGCGCTTACCAAGGCTACTTCAAGCAGGCGGTGGGGGGAAACGGCTGAGCGAGCTCTGGGCGCGGCTGCATGTCGCGACGGGGCTGGGGCTGGAGGAGTTCGAGGCGCTGAGCCTGGACGAGGTGGAGCTGCTGGTGCGCGAGGTGGATGCGCGGGAGCGGCTCGCCTACGTGCCGTGGTGCGACCTGTATGCGCTGCTGTGCAACCTGCTAGGGGGTGGCAAGCGGACTTGGACGCGGGCGGACTTCCTGCCGGATGAAGAGGGGCAAGAAAAAGCCCCGCCGGCCGAAGTCGAAGCGGGGCTGAGGGAGTATGCGGAAGCGGTGGCGAAGAGCCGGGAGAGAATGAGGGGGGAATGACGAATTCCAAATTCCGAATTCCCGAATGTCGAATGAAGTGGGAGGGGAAGGAAAGTGCCGAGTGATCAGTGAGCAGTGGAAGAAGTTTGTAAGTAGGCAGTGTTCAGTTTTCAGGTGTTCAGTAGAGGATCTTTTGTCTTGGTTCGTCGCTCGCTTTCACTCCCTTGCCGACAAGATCCTTCTGCAGCGTGGGCCATGAGGACGGCCACTCGTTCCATTTCCAGTAACCTTTGGGAACGATCCGCGGGAGGTTTTGATCCCGGGCTTCCTTGTTGCGCATCCAAGGGCCTTTGCCGCCGATCTTGACGCCTGCCCAGATGAGAGCCCGATCAAACTTGGAGACGCGGTAATCTTCCATGGCGTTGTAGAAGATATCGTCCGCTTTTTCTTTCGGATATTGATTCCAGTAGAGCCAATCGTGAATGATGGCTGGGTACTCGTAGGATTTGTTGTTCTTCTCGAAATAAGGCCGGACCACCCCGGGAATGCTGGCACGGTCACAGACGAAGCCTGCAGGGACGATGATGACCTTATCGGATCCTCTGATTTTGTAGGAAAGGTCCTCGATGAGCATGCTGTCGTTGTGATCTTCAAACGCGATGGTCGGCGAGATCCTGGACAAGGGAACGGACTTCGTCGTTGTGCAGCTCGTGAGTAAGGCTACGAGAAGAAACGAGGGGAGGTATCTCATGGTGGGAGGCCGACCTGATAGATATCATAGGGGGCCACGGCAAGAGATAAACGGGTGGGGTTCTCGAATCGGGCTCAGGGAGGGGGGCGACGGAGTCTGCGCGACAGGGACAGGAATGTCCCTGCTCCTTATTTGACGCGGACGCCGCAGCGGCGGAAGCGGATGATGCCGTTGCCGTTGCACTTGAAGCCGACGTTGGGCCAGACGGCGGTGGCACCGCTGCCGGTGACGGTGGCAGGAGTGCGGAGCATGACGATGCCATCGGAAGGGACGATGTCCGCCCACGGGCTGGGGCCGCTGGTAGACATGTCGTAGGCGATGCCGCTTCCGCCGGAGACTTGCTTGGTGAGCGTGACCTGGAAGGCGCCGCTCATGACTTGCACCTCGAGGACTAGCTCCATGTTCTTGCCCACCGGGGAGCCGCCGAGGTTCGCGGTGCCGCCGTTGTTGAAGGACATGTCGCCGGAGAGGCCGGAGGTGGTGACATTGAGTTCCCACCAATCGTAGGCCCCGGCCTCGACAATCGTCTTGGAATTGAGAGTCGCGCCGGTGGGCATGAAGGGCGCACCCCAGCCGGTGGGCTGGCCGCTGCTGCCCGCGAAGGCGACGTTCGCATTCTCCCAGGCAACATTGGCCAAGGGGTCGTAGGAGTAGGCGAAGTAGGCCGCCATGGTCG
>NZ_JAPDDR010000019.1 GCF_025950095.1 Luteolibacter rhizosphaerae
ATCGAAACCTTTTACAACCCGGTGCGCCTCCACAGCTCGCTGGGCTATCAATCGCCCGTGGAATACGAACAATCCCTCAACCACAGCTAACCCCCGAAACCGTGTCCGCGCTTTCAAAGTAAGATCACGGTCAACGCACGAAGGGGCAATGTCAGCACATTCCGCTTCTTCATGGCTGCTCGATTTTTGCGCCCTTCTGCGCCTCTTCGCGGCAAAAAATCACTTCTTCCCGATCCTCACCTCATCCCCCGTCTTCACCCCCAGCATCTCCGCCGCGTTGCCGCGATTCACCACCACCGCACCCCAGCCGGACGGCGTCAGATACACCCCCGCCTTCCCCGCCTCCAGATCGCTCCAATACCGCACCACCTGCACCTCGATCTTCTTCGCCCCCTGCAGCACCGCGGTATCCCCGACCCTTAGCCCCAGCGTTTCAAAATCCTTCGCGACTAGATCGGTCGAGACATTGCCCCAGGATTCGGAAACCACCGTGACTTTCCCCACCAAGACGCCGTCCTCCTTCCTCGCCGTGCTCGGGCGTTCCGGCGATCCCACGGTGCCATCTTTCTCCTTCGCGACTTCCTTGCCCTCGATCCAATCGCTGACCGCCAGCACCCCGTTCAGGCGCTCGATGTCGGAGACGTTGCAGTGCCCCGGACGCTTGATCTCCCACAGCGCCACCTTGTCCGCTCCGACCTCCTGCCGGTAGTGCTTCGGGTGGTCCAGTTCGGTTTCGTTGGTCAGGTGCAGCACCGGAACCTTCGGCTGGAACTTCAGCGCGGGGTAGTAGCGGCCTTCCTCCCGCGAGGGATCGCCCAAGTAGGCACCCACCAGCACCACCCCGTCCACGCCTTCCATCGCGCCTTCCGCTATCAGGGTCCCGATCAGGCCTCCCATCGAGCTACCCAGCAGCACGCTGCGCTTCGGCTCGCCGTATTGCTTCACCACTTGGGCACGCAGGTTCTTCAGGTCGGTGATGGCGTCCTCGACGATCCACCCGTTCCGCCGGTAGCTCGTCGCCGCGATCGCCCAGCCCTTCTCCAGGAGACCGGTCGCGAACTCGTCCTTCGCGTCGAAATCGCCGTCCAGCTCCCCGCCTTCCGGGCGGTAGCCGTGCGCGATCAGCACCAGCTTGCCCTCCCACTTCTCCGGCGTGGCGATCATGTACTTCGCCCCCTCGATCTCCCCGCGCGACACCTCGCCCTGCAGCGGCAGGATGGTTGCCAGCATTCCCAACAAAGCCCCGAGAAGTCTCATATCCTCATCCTAGGAACCCTTTCCCACCCAAGGGGAGGAGAAATCCACGCCTCCCTTGCGCCCTATTCTTCGCGAGCCGAGGGTGACATAATCTTCCCGGCTCTGTCCTGATCGCCGCTGCCCGTTCGTCGATTCATTGAAAACCGACCCATGAGCACCTCATTCACGGAACAAAACCAGAAGGCCGCCGCCGGACATCCGGTGGTGTCCCAAGCGGAATGGATCGAGGCTCGCAAGGAATTGCTGGCTAAGGAGAAGGAATACACCCGCTTGGGCGATCAGCTCAGCGCCAAGCGCCGGGAACTGCCATGGGTGAAGGTCGAAAAGGACTACGTTTTCGAAGGACCGGAGGGTAAGCTCGGCTTGGCGGATCTGTTCCAAGGCCGCAGCCAGCTCATTGTCCACCATCTCATGTTCACGCCCGGCGATACGGTCGCCTGTCCCGGCTGTTCCTATCAGGCGGACCACATTGCGGGCCCCCTCCAGCACCTGAAGCATCATGATGTGATGATCGTTGCCGTTTCCCGTGCTTCCTTGTCGGAGATCGCCTCCTTCAAGAAGCGGATGGGCTGGCACTTCGACTGGGTTTCCTCCCACGGCACCGATTTCAACCGGGACTTCCGAGTTACCTTCACGCCGGAGGAAATCGCCACCGGCAAGATCGACTACAATTTTTCCACCTCACCTTACCTCTTCGAGGAACTCCCCGGCATCAGCGTCTTTATCAAGGGCGAGGATGGCAGCATCTACCGCACCTACTCCGCCTACTCCCGCGGGCTAGATGTCCTGATCGGTGCCCACCATTACCTTGATCTCACTCCGCTCGGTCGGAACGAGGAAGGCGATGGCAAGGACTGGGTCAAATACCACGACCGCTACGAGGAAGCCTCCGGGCCATCCTGCTGCCAGAGCGGAAAATAGAATTCTCCTGAAACCGAAACCCCGCCTCCCGCGGATAAACACCAACCCCAAATAGCCATGTCTCTATACATTGACGGATTCGTACTGCCGCTGCCCAAGGATAAGATCGAAGCCTACAAGGAAATGTCGTCGAAGGCCTCGAAGGTCTGGAAGGAATACGGCGCCATCGAATATCGCGAATGCGTCGGCGATGACCTCGACATCAAGGATGTGCTCAGCTTCCGCACCCTGGCGGGCGCCGGTCCGGACGAAACGGTCGTTTTCGCCTACATCGCCTACAATTCCCGCGAACATCGCGACGAGGTGAATGCCAAGGTGATGGCCGATCCCCGGATGAACGAGATGTGCGGCGAGGCCGGCATGCCCTTCGACTCCAAGAAGATGGCCTACGGCGGCTTCACCACCTTCGTCGAAGGCTGAGTCCGGAAAAAATCACCGGCCTTGTCCGATTCCCTCCCCGCCATTCGTCGGATTGACGAAACCAACCATTCCTCCTCCACCACCAATGAAGATTGAACCTTACCTCTGGGGCTTTTCCGGTCGTTGCGAAGAAGCCGTCGAATTCTACAAGCAAGCCCTCGGTGCCGAAGTCCAGATGCTCATGCGCTTCAAGGATAGCCCCGAGCCCTGCGGGGACGGGCCCATGCCCGATGGCGAGAAGATCATGCATGGCAGCCTCAAGATCGGGGATAGCATCCTGATGGTCTCCGACGGCCAATGCACCGGCGACAAGGGCCCGAAGTTCGAGGGCATGTCCCTGTCCCTGAATCCCGCCACCGAGGCCGATGCCAACCGCATCTTCGACGCGCTCAAGGACGGCGGCGAGATCGGCATGCCGCTCGGCAAGACCTTCTGGTCACCCTGCTTCGGCATGGTCACGGACCGCTTCGGCGTCGCCTGGATGATCAATGTCGTGCCCTGAACCCTGTTGCAGCCTTAACCCTATCCCCTCCCGGTCATGTTGAAGAAAATACTCCTCATCCTCGCGGCCCTTGTGGTCGTGCTCTTCGCGGTGATTGCGATGCAGCCGGCGGATTTCTCCGTCAGCCGCTCCACCACCGTGAATGCCCCGCCGTCCGCGCCCTTTGCCCAGGTGAACGACTTCCGCAACTGGGCGGGCTGGTCGCCGTGGCTGAAGATGGACCCGGATACCAAGGTCACCTTCGATGGACCGGCCGAGGGGAAGGGGGCCAAGTATGCTTGGGTGAGCCAGAAGACCGGGGAGGGGAACATGACCATCCTCGAGAGTCAGGCGAACGAGCGGATCCTGATCGACCTGATCTTCGTGAAGCCTTTCGCGGGCGATAACGATGTGGAGTTCACCTTCAAACCCGAGGGCAATGGCACCACCGTTACTTGGACGATGACGGGCAAGAACAGCTTCATGGGTAAGGCCTTCAGCCTGTTCATGAGCATGGACAAGATGGTCGGCGGCGAGTTCGAGAAGGGCCTCGCCGATATCAAGGCCGCTGCGGAAGCCCCGGCTCCGGCCGCCAACTGACACCCGTTCACTCCTCAAGACGATGTCCGCCATCAAAAGTCACCACCCGGTTGGTTCCGCCGAGAACCCCGTCGCCGATCCGGTCCGCTACATGTTCCTCTTCCGTCACGGCACTTGGGACAAGGACCTGAGCTCCGATCAAGTCAGCACCGTCATGGATGAGGTCGCCCTCTGGTTCGATGGAATCGCCAGCCGCGGCATCGTCATCGGCGGAACTCCGCTTTACGAAGGTGGGAAATCGATCGCGTTGAGGGATGGCCGCATCGCCGTCACCGACGGGCCCTTCGCGGAAGCGAAGGAAGCGGTGGCCGGCTATCTCATCATCCAGGTGGAAACCGAAGATGAAGCGGTGGCCATCGCGCAGACCTCGCCGCTACTGAAGCATGGCATGATCACGGAGGTTCGCCGGATTGCCCCGGAGTGCCCGGTGCACGAGCGCCTCCGCCAGCGCGCCGCCACGGTCTGAGTCCCTTAACGCCGCACCGGTGAGACCGGCGACTTTCCGTCGGTCATGCGGATCGTTTTGATCAGCCCCTTGTCGTCGTAGTCCACCTTCTCCACCGCGATCTTCCGGCCGCCGCGGAAGGGGCCTTCCTTCTTCGCGGTTTCCCAGCGGTGATAGACGATGAACCATTCCTTCGTGGACGGATTCTCCACGAAGGAATGATGGCCCGGGCCCTGGTGCTTCGCATCGCTTTCCAAGACGCAGCCGCGGTAGTGCCAGGGACCTTCCGGTGAACTCGCGGTCGCGTAGTGCACCGAGTAGCTGGAGTCGTTCCACTTTCCGTGGCTGTAGGAGAGGTAGTAAATCTTCCCGCGCCGGTGCATGAAGGCGCCCTCGGTAAACTTCTCCGGTTGCTTCACGGTCACCTCGCGCTTGAAGGAGACCATGTCCGGATTCATCTCGAAGACCCGCAGCGTCGCCCCGGCGCTGCCTCCGGCGTAGAACCACGCCCTATCATCCGCCGGGTCCACGAAGACCATCGGGTCGATCGCTTCGAATCCGTTTCCGCCGGTCAGCAGCGGTTTGCCGCTGTCGGTGAAAGGGCCGGTCGGGGAATCCCCCACCGCCACTCCGATCCGGCTGGGAGTGGGATCCTGTGGTCCCACCGAGTAGTAGAAATAGAACTTCCCGCCCTTCTCGGTCATCCCCGGCGCCCAAGCACCGTGCCACGGCGCGCCATCGGCCTTCACCCACGGCACCTTGTCCAAGTCGAGGATCGTGCCCTCCCGCTTCCAAGTCCTGAGATCGGTGGAGCGGTAGGCCGCAAAAATGGGCCGCCGGCTCCGGGCCTCCGTCGGATACATCCAGTAGTCGCGCCCCGAAACCAGCGCGTGCGGGTCCGCTCCGTCCATCACCGGGTTCGCCGGTAGGGGTAGGATCAGGGCGATGGCAGCCAGCAGGCGGAGGAGCATGCCCTCCGTTACCGTCCCAAGATGCCGACGTCTTGCGAAAATCTCGCCCTACAAACGAAAACCATCTGCCAAACAAAAAGAAAGGCCCGCCCGCAGATGCGGACGGGCTGCTACGGCTGGGAAATAGTAATCCCGGCAGTGCCTTAGAAGGGACTTCCGACGATGATGTACCCACCGCCGCTCGATTGATAGTAGCGGTCGCCTGCACGGTAGTAACGTTGGCCGCGGTGATTCACCACCGTGTAGCCATTCGGGAGTTCGCGGATCACGGTCACGTTGCGATCACGGCCCGGTCCTGGGCCGGGGCCACGGCGATCCCAGTCCCGGTCGCGATCACGACGGCCGTCCCAGTCGTGGTCCCGATCATGATCGTGGCGCGGCACGTGACGATGCGGCGAATCTACCACCACGTAGCTCCGGCCCTGCGGGCGGTAGTAGACGTTATTGTGGTAGTAGTAGCGGGTTCCTCCGATCACCTCGGCCCGATAGCCGGAGGGAAGCGTGTTGATCGTGTAGCCGGGGCGGTAGGCCGGTTCGACCACCGTGGTGCTGTGGCTCGGATAGGTATCCACCACACAGCTCGTAAGGAGAGCGCCGGACCCGGCAACAATCAGCATCAGCAAGGTTGATTTGGTTTTCATGGGCCTCCTCTCTTGCAGGCCCTGTACCCACTCCCCGGATGACCACGCATGGAATTGGCCTTCAGTTGCTTGGGAGAGCTTGCCGCATTCGTCTACTCCCTCACCCGGTGCAGGCTGCATCCGGACCGGCGTGCAGCCTGCATGGGAGAGAACTCATCGGGATGTCCGATTTTGCGACCTTGTTGTGAATTTCATTTATAGAAGGATGCGAGGTTAAGGTTATGGCTTCATGTCATATTTTCAGCATTTTTAAGCCATTTTCGGCATGGCTTCGTCCTTTTGCATGCAACTGATTATCTGGCGATTGCGTGAATCAAAAACAGGATTCATGAATGCCGGAATATTAGAGCATGTTAGGTTTTTGATGTTGTGCTGAGGTTGCCGTTAGCTTAACCAGCGCCCCGCACTTTTACCCCCCTGCGGATGACCCGCGATACCTTCAATTCCCTTGTAGCGGAGCTGGATCGCTCGTGGAGCGACCAGCCGCGCGGGCTATTGCGGGAGACCTTGGCTTGGGTCGCATTGGGATATCTCGTCTTGCTCGCGGCGCTTTTCATGTGCGCACTGCTCTTTGCCGTTGGCCTTTACGTGGCGGTAAAATTTCACGGCCCGACTTGGACTTTTGTCGCCGCGGTGGCGGCGCTTCTCGGTTCCTTGGCCTCCGTGCTGATCCTCGGGTCCCTGTGGGTGCGCTTCGTTCCGCCGGAAGGGATCACCCTGGACGAAGCCAGCCACCCCGAGCTGCACCGGGTCATCCGGGAGACTAGCCGGGCTGCGGGGGGGATCCATCTGCATCAGCTCCTGTTGGATCCCGAGTTGAATGCCTCGGCGGTGCAGAATCCGCGTCTCGGGGTCTTCGGCTGGTATAGAACCTACCTGGTGATCGGCTTACCCCTGATGGAAGCGCTCAGCCCGGAGGAATTCCGTGCGGTGCTCGCCCACGAACTCGCCCATGTTTCCGGGCCGGACGGCAGGCTCCGGGCTTGGCTACACCGCACGCGGATGACTTGGGAAAGGATCGTCGGGCAGATCTCGGCCAGCCGCTTTTGCCCGGGACTCTCGAAGTTCTTCCACTGGTTCTGGCCGCGCTTCAATTCCCGGGCCTTCCTCCTTTCACGCTATCATGAACTGGAAGCGGACCGCGTTTCCGCGGAGGCCGTCTCGGCGGAGGCCCTGGCCTCCGGCCTACGCCGTCTGGCCATCCAAGCCAGCCGCTTGGACGAGCAAATCTGGCAGCCCTTGGAGCTCGCGATCCCGGGACGGGCGGAGCTTCCGGCGGATGTGATGAGTCGGGTTTCCTCGCTGATTCGCAGCGTTCCGGAAGCCGCCGAGGAGGAAAGATGGGCTGCCCAAGCCCTCGGGAAAACCACCGGCCTTCTCGACCAACACCCCGCCCTTTCGGATCGCCTGTCGCGCTTGGGCCAAGGCGAGCCTCTCCCGGGCCCTTTGGTCCCGGGTCATTCCGCCGCCGCGGAATTTCTGGCGCCGGAATTCGTGGCCTCCGCTCGCTCCCGATTCAGCGCTGCCTGGCTCGCAGGTGCCTTGGTCTCGCGGAAGTCGCTAGGCGGCAGCAGCAGTGCGGCGGCGGAATACCGGGCCGTGCTGGAATCTTGGAAACGGATTGCCTCCCTCTCGCGCATCGATGGCTTGGAGAGGCTCCAGCCGGAGATCGTCAAGCTGCTCGAACGCCGTCCGGACCATGCCGGAGCCTTGTTCCTGCGCGGATCTCATTTGGCGGAGAAGGGCCAGAAAAGCTCGACGGTGTTTCTGGAGAAGGCCGCCTCGGATCCCACCCTCGCGGTGAAATCCTATGAAACCATGGCCCGCTATTATTCCCGCTTCGGAGATCCCGATGCCGCTAAGCTTCTGGAAGCCCGGGCGGACCGCCATGAGCGGGAAATGCGTGAGGCCTTGATCGAACGGGGCAGCGTGGGCAAAGGTGATTCCTTTCTCCCCCACGATTTGGGCGAAACCGAGCTCGAGCTCCTGCGGGAGGTCTTGGCGACGGACCCCGCGATCCGCCGGGTCTGGTTGGGCGCCCGGGAGGTGAAGCACTTTCCTCGCTGGCGGCACCTCGTGCTGGTGGTGGAGCAGCGCTGGCCCGCCTTCAAGCCGGTCTCGGAGCGAATGCAGCAGCAATTGCTGGCCCGCGTGGCGGAGCGCTGGGAGGTGGACGCCTTCGTCCAGCCGCTGCGCTACGATGAGGGGACCAGGCCGATACTCCGGGCACTCCGGCGTCAGGTTGCGGATAGCGAGGTTTACCGCCGCAGGTAGGTCCTCCCCCACTCCGGAAAAAAGTTTCGGAATCTTTGAACATCAGGAGGGCTGGCCTGTCTGATCCTATGAAGACCGCGCACTGCGTGTGTTTTCATGTAAGGGTGAACAGCACATTGTCAGCCTGAAAGGGGTTGATGATTTTAGCCGCCGGGGGTGGGACCCCGGCGGCAATTTTTTTGCCCGCATCTCGGCTAGCGGCGCTTTTCGCCGCTCATGGCAGCGGCGACGGCGGCGGGCAGGTTGACCCCGCCCCGGCCTCCGAGCCGGAAATCGATGTCCTCCAGGCGCTGGATTAGGTCCCGCACGTCCTTCCGGGAGGCCGGTCCGCCCGCGGCATCGCAGAAATGGGTGCGGCAACCGAAAGGGCGGCCCTCGTAGATCTGGCAGCGACCTTCCTTCAGGAAGGGGCAGGCTCCGTCCACCGTCTCCGGCACGGAACTCCGGCCTGCCGCCCGCCACGCGACGGCTGCCACCAGGGCCTCGCCCTTGGTCAGGAAAGGGGTGCGGCCGGTCATCCGGAAGCGGCAGCAATCGCCCCGCCCGGTGCAGCCGCGGTCGAGCGGTCGCTCCTCCCACTCGCGGTAGATGGTGCGGACCTCCGCGGCGATGGCTTTGAGATCGGGTCCGGGCTGCTTCACGGGAGAGCTTGTTTCTTCGTAGATCAGGGGCTCCGGTCCCTCAAGCCGGACTTGAAGCTTCCGCAGTGACCTTGATTCGCATCTTTATGCGACGGACGAAGGAAAGGGGATCAGACAGAATTTCCCTGCTTCCCCGGTAGGAGCCGCCCCGGTTACCCATTTGTCATGAAGATCCGATCCCTACTCACCGCGTTGGCGACCGCGCCGCTGCTATACGCAGCCCCGGTCTTCGAGGCCCCGGCCAAGAACGAGCACATCGTCATGATCGGCAATGGCTTGGGCGAGCGCATGCAGTATTTCGGGAACTTTGAAACCGAGCTGCAGCTCCGCTACCCGGATCACCAGCTCACGATCCGGAACATGTGCTTCCCGGGTGACACGCCCAGCTATCGCCCGCGTGCCGGCCGCAAGACCCCTTGGGCCTTCGAGGGTGCGGAGAAGTTCCACCCCGAGCTCGCGCTCCATCGCGGGGAGGGTCACTACCCCTCGGAAGACGAGTGGCTCACCGTTTGCAAGGCGGACACCATCCTCGCCTTTTTCGGTATCAACGAATCCTTCGAGGGCGCGGGAGGCGTGACCCGCTTCCGGGCAGAGCTCGAGGCTTTCGTTACACACACGCTGGCGCAGAAGTACAACGGCACCAGCGCGCCGAAGTTGATTCTGGTTTCTCCGATCAGCTTTGAAGACCTGACCCAGTTTTACGACCTGCCGGACGGCAAGAAGGAGAACGAGAACCTCGCCCTGTATGCGGAGGTCATCAAGCAGGTAGCCGCCGCGCATAAGGTGGGATTCGTCGATCTCCTCGAACCCACCCGCAAGCTCTACGACGAGCTCAAGGAGCCGCTCACGATCAACGGATTCTCCCTCAATGATCTTGGTGACCGCCGAGTCTCCACGGTATTGGCGAACGAACTCTACCGCCAAGGGCAGATGACGCTCGTGACCAATCCGGATCGCGTGCGGAAGATGGTGATCGAGAAATCCTGGTTCTGGCACAATGACCATCGCATGCTCAACGGCGTCCATGCCTATGGCCGGCGCTGGAAGCCCTTCGGCGATTTCAACTACCCGCAGGAGATTGAGAAGATCCGCGAGATGACCGTGAACCGGGATCTGGCGATCTGGCGCACCCTTAAGAACGAAGATCCCAAGCTGGAAGCGGAGGACGCGAAGACCCGCAAGCTTGATCCGGTCGTCACGAACTTCGAGCAACCGATCCGCTATTTGCGGGAGAAGGAATCGCTGAAGTCTTTCACCCTGATGGATGGATTCGAAATCGGCCTCTTCGCCTCCGAGGAAGATTTCCCGGACATCGCGAACCCGATGCAGATGACCTTCGACAACAAGGGCCGTCTCTGGGTCTGCACCATGCCCTCTTACCCGCACTACCGGCCGGGCGATCCGATGCCGAACGACAAGATCCTGATCTTGGAGGATACGGATGGCGACAACCGCGCGGACAAGCAGACCATCTTCGCGGACGGCCTGCACCTGCCCATCGGCATCGAGCTCGCGCCGGAAGGTGTCTACGTCTCGCAGGAGCCGAACCTGATGCTGCTGCGTGATTCGGATGGTGATGACAAGGCCGATCGCCGCGAGTACTTGCTCCACGGCTTCGACCCGCACGACACGCACCACGCCATCCACGCTTTCTCCACGGATGCGGCGGGTGCCATCTACATGGGAGAGGGCGTGTTTCTGCACTCCCAGGTGGAGACCCCCTATGGCCCGCAGCGCTGCAGCGGCGGCGGCATCTGGCGCTTCGATCCGAAGACCTGGCGCCTCGACCGCTACGTGCAGACCTACTTCAACAATCCATGGGGCATCGCCTTTAACGATTGGCAGCAGTGCTTCATCGCGGATGCCTCGGGTGGTAATAACTGGTGGGCGCTGCCAATCTCGATCAAGGCCCCCTTCGGCTACGAAACGGGGAAGATTGCGGAATTCGCACCGAAGCGGGCCCGTCCCACGGCGGGTGCGGAGTTCATCTCCTCCCGCCACTTCCCGGATGAGTTGCAGGGCGGCTTCATGACCAACAACTCGATCGGCTTCCTCGGCACCAGCATTCATCAGGTGTGGGAAGACGGCGGCGGCTTCTCCGGCAAGCACCTCGGCGATTTGCTTACTTCATCCGATCCGAACTTCCGTCCCGCGGATCTCGAGTTTGCACCGGATGGCTCGCTCTACATCACCGATTGGCACAACGCGCTGATCGGCCACATGCAGCACTCGGCGCGTGATCCCAAGCGCGGCAAGACGCACGGCCGCATCTACCGCATCAGCCACAAGTCCCGTCCGACCGTGCCGACCGCAAGCATCGCCGGTGCGGAGATCCCGCAGCTCTTCACCCTGCTGAAGGAACCGGAATACCGCACCCGCTACCGCGCGCGCCGCGAACTTCGCGGGCACAAGCCGGAGATCGTGGTTGCCGCCGCGAAGGCATGGGCGGGCACGCTCGACAAGGCGGATCCCCGCTACGAGCACCACCTCTCCGAAGCCATGTGGGTGACGTGGGCGCAGAACCGCATCGACCACGATCTGCTTGAACAATGCCTGAACGCGAAGGCTCATCAGGCACGTGCTGCCGCGGTGGAGGTGCTCCGTCATTCCTGGAGGAAGGTGCCGGATCACGTCGCCTTGCTGACGAAGGCCGCCAACGATGAGCATCCTCAGGTCCGTCTGGAAGCCCTCGCCGCGGCTTCCTGGATGGACAATGCGGATGGTGCCCGCATCGCGCTCGAAGTGCTGAGGCATCCGATCGACAAGTGGATGCCGGAAGCGATCAAGACCGCCTTCATCACCCTGAAGGACGATATCGAGCTCCTGAAGAAGGAAGGTAAGCTCGACCTATCTAACAATCCGCGTGCCGCCGATTACCTCGATGGCAAATTGAAGATCGAGCCCGAGGAAACCGCGAAGGCGGAACCGGAGCCAAAGCTCTCAGCCGCCGATCTCGAGCTCTGGCGCGTGGGCAAGGAAGTCTTCTCTCGCGATGCCCACTGCGCCATCTGCCACCAAGCGGATGGCAAAGGCTTGGCCGGTGTTTATCCGCCTCTCGCCGGTAGCGAATGGGTCACGGGCAATGAAGAGCGCCTGATCAAGCTCACCCTGAACGGGCTCATGGGGCCCATCACGGTAAAGGGCGTTCACTACGATCCTAACAAGGGCGTGCCGCCGATGACTCCCTTCGGTCCCTTGCTGAACGACAAGGAACTCGCAGGTGTACTCACATATATTCGCAATAGTTTCGGCAACCAGGCTTCATCTGTGAAACCGGAGACTGTGGCAAAGGTACGGGAAAACACGAAGGCCAAGACGGGCTTCTATAGTCCGGAAGAATTGCTCAAGGAGCATCCCTTGGAAAACGAAGGCAAGTAACCGTCGGAAACCCCGTTGCGTTTAGTGTCCGGGTGCGAAATCTCAGGATCGATTCGCTAATTAATCGTAACATTCAATTCGATCACCGGAATTCAGCGCGGGCATGAGACTCTCTCAGCCCGCGCTTTTGCGGTCTGGCACGGGTGGCATGCCAGCCGCTAGGTCCGGAGGCATGGCACGCGTTGGATTCTTACTTGATATGGACGGGGTGATTTACCGGGGTTCCCGTTTGGTACCCGGTGCGTCCGACTTCATCACCCGCTTGAGGAACCACGGGATTCCGTTCCGCTTCCTCACGAACAACTCGCAGCGGGCACGCCGCGATGTGGCATTGAAGCTCCGCCGCCTCGGCATCGAGGCAAGCGAGAACGAAGTCTTCACCTGCGCGATGGCGACCGCGCGCTTCCTTGCTTCCCAGAAGCCGGACGGCACCGCCTACGTGATCGGCGAGCATGGCCTCGCCGCGGCGCTTCACCGCAACGGCCTGACCGTGGTGGATGACGATGCTGACTTCGTGGTCGTCGGTGAAGGCCGCACGCTCACCTTCGAGATGATCGAGCGCGGCGTGCGTCTGGTTGAGAAGGGCGCGCGTCTGATCGCCACCAACATCGATCCGAATTGCCCGACCGACCAAGGCATCCGCCCCGGTTGCGGGGCGATTGTCGCGATGATCGAGAAGGCGACCGGAGTGCAGGCTTTCTCCGTCGGCAAGCCGAGCCCGATCATGATGCGCGTGGCGCGTAAGGAGATGGGCCTCCGCACGGATGAGATCATCATGGTGGGCGACACCATGGAGACCGACATCCTCGGCGCGGTGCAGATGGGCTATCGCAGCGTGCTGGTGCTCAGCGGCGGAACCCGTCGCCAAGATCTCAAGCGCTTCGCGTATCAGCCGGACATCGTGGTCGATCACGTCGGCATGATCTCGGACGAATTCATTTTCGATAAAATGCCGATGGCGTTGGCACAATGAGAGCTTTCCTTGGTTAGCGGATGGTCCGCGGTGGATAGGCTGTTTCTTGGGTTTAACGGTCTGTCCATCGCGGCTCGCCACGGTCGGTGAAGGGTTTCTTGGGTTTAACCCTGGAGCCGACCGTGGTATCCGCCGAACTTTTCGCCCGCTGGTTCCGGGCTCTGCTTTGGCCTTTCCGGCCGCCGCTCTTGCCATCAACCTCCTCCCGGGATGCATCGGGAGATCAACGAGCTGTTAGATGGAATCGAGGCGCGATATGGCGTCAGGATCCCTTACGCCTGCGAGTCGGGCAGCCGCGCCTGGGGCTTCGCTTCGCCGGATAGCGATTACGACATCCGCTTCCTCTTCGTCCGTCCCGCTCACGAGTATCTCTCGATCTGGGATCAAGCGGACACCATCGAGCTGCCGATCGAAAACGATCTGGATGCCGGTGGCTGGGACGTGCGGAAGGCGGCTCGTCTCTTGGGCAGGTCGAACGGCGCGTTGGTGGAGTGGCTCCACTCTCCGATCGTTTATCGCAGCGAGCCCGGTTTTCTCGAACGCTGGCAGTCGGCATCGCGTGCGGTGTTCTCGCCCAAGGCCTCGCGCGATCACTACCTCGGCCTCGCCCGGCAAATGGTGCTAGGCAAGCTTCAGTCGGAGCAGGTTCGCGCGAAGGACTATCTGTATGCGCTGCGTTCGGTTCTCTGCGCCCGCTGGGTAGCGGATGGGAAGGGGAATCCGCCGGTACCCTTCGGTCAATTGGTGCCGACCGCGCCGCCGGAAGTCCGCGATCTGGTGCCCGCGCTTCTGGAGCACAAGGCGCGAACGGCGGAGAGCGAGCGGATGGGCCGCATCGACATCCTCGATCTCTACCTCAAGCAAACCTTCGAGGAGCACCTTGAGGTCCCGGTGGGGAATGCCGATGGTGAAGCACTCGACCGTCTCTTCCTCGGTGAGATCCGTCCTGCACAGCGGATTCCGCGTGTGGAGGCATTCACCTTGGAACGCGTGCGCGAGCATGACTTGCTCTTGCTCGACTCGGTTGCCGGCAGCCGCGCCTTTGGAACGAATCTTGAACACTCGGATGAAGACCGCCGCGGTGTCTTCGCCGCGTCGCAGGATTTCCTGCTCGGTCTCGGGGAGATCGAGCAGGTCTCGGATGAACGCGGGGATGAGGTCTACTACGAGCTCGGGCACTTTGTCTCGCTGCTGCTGCGGAACAATCCGAACGCGCTCGAATTGCTGGCCATGCCGGAAGACTGCATCCGGCACCGCCATCCCGCGTTCGCCCTCCTGCGGCCGGAGATATTTCTCTCGAAGCTCTGTGCCAAAACCTTCGGCGAGTACGCCATGGGCCAGATCCGCAAGGCCCGCGGCCTGAACAAGAAGATCGTGAATCCCCAGCCCGAGCAGCGTCGCGCGATGCTCGACTTCTGCCACGTGCCGCAAGGGCAGGGGAGTGTGCCGGTGCTGGAGTGGCTCGCCGCGCGGTCCATCGATCTCAAGAAGTGCAGTCTCACCGCGGTGCAGCACGCCGCCGGCATGTTCGCCATCTACGATGATCCTCGTAGCGAGTCCCGCGGTCTCGTTTCGCCGAATGATCCGGACACACTGATCTTCAGCAGCGTAACGAAGGAGGCCGTGCCGGTGGCGTGGATGCACTTCAATCAGGATGCCTTCCAAGCCCACTGCAAGGCCCACCGCGAGTACTGGGAGTGGGTGGGCCAGCGGAACCCCGAGCGCTACGCCACCAATGCCCAGCACGGCCGTGGCTACGACTCGAAGAACCTCATGCACACCCTCCGCCTGCTCGATATGGCCGGGGAGATCGCCCGCGAGGGCGTGCTGCGCGTTCGCCGCCCGAACCGGGACTACCTCCTCCGCGTCCGCGCCGGGGAGTTCGAGTACGATGATCTCGTCAGTCAGGCGGAGCGCCAGCTTGCGGAGGTCCAGGAGGCATTCCTGAAATCCTCGCTACAGGACGAGCCGGACCGGGATGCGGTGAATGCTCTGCTGGTGCGAGTACGGCGGAAAATGCAGCCTTAGGCGGGCGGGCGTTTTGCACCCAGCCATTCCAAACAGGAGGCTTTGGCTTTCTGCACTTTGGGCCGATTGTGTTAGCATGACAGGCTACCATCCCGGCTTGCAGACCTTCCACCTCCCCCTGCGTGAGGGCACTGTCACCCTCCGCGAAGGCCTGCGCCGCTTGATGGAAGTCGGAAACGCACAATCGGAGGTCCCGCTGATCGTCCGCCTCATGGAGAACCCTGCGTTCGACATGCCACCTCTCTCGATGTTCCGCGGCCGGGTGAATCTGGAACACCACGATTGCATCCACCTCGTGCTCGGCCGCGGCACCACGCTTATCGATGAAGCTTTCACCATCGGCTTCACCATGGGTTCCACCAAGCGGATGAGCACCTCGGCCACCGACCTCTTCGCCGCGGTGGCGGAGAAGCTTTACCCGAAGGCCTATCGCTTTCCGCCCAGCGCGGTCCGCGTCTTTCGGGATGCCGTGCACCTCGCCGCCATCTCGAACTGCCGCCGGCTCGATGCCGTGGATTTCAGCACCATGATGGACATGAGCCTGCGCGAGATCCGCCAGCGCCTCGGCGTGGAGGAGGAGCTGCTGATCGCCTACTACCGCTTGGAGGCACAGCGGAATCCGGATGTCGCGGCCAGCCGGAGGCTCTTGCCCCCGGAGTCCGCGCTTTGATCCGCCTCAGCGCTTGGCCAATGCCACCAGGATTGCCTTCTGCGCGTGCAGTCGGTTCTCCGCTTCTTGGAAGATCACATCGGCGTGCTTCTCCAGCACCTCTTCCGTGATTTCCTTGCCGCGATAGGCCGGCAGGCAATGCAGCACCACATGACCTTCCGCGGCGTTCTGGAGGAGTGCGGCATTCACTTGGAAAGGCCCGAAAGCTTCTTCCTTGTCCTTCTGGTCCTCCTGACCCATCGAGAGCCACACGTCCGTGTTGATGACATGGGCACCCTTCGCCGCAAGTACGGGATCCGTCGTAACCGTTACGTTCGGCGCATCCAGCTTGGCCAGGAATTCCGCCGTGGGCTGGAAGGCCGCAGGGGCCGCCACCGCCAGCTCGAAGCCGAGCTTCTTCGCCGCCCACATCCAGGAGATCGTCATGTTCGAGAAGCCGTCACCGATGAAGGCGATCTTCTTCCCTTCCCAGCCGCCCAGCACTTCCTTCACCGTCAGCAGATCCGCCAGGATCTGGCACGGATGCTCGTCATCCGTCAGCGCGTTGATCGTCGGGATGCCGGAGTATTCCGCGAAGTCCACCACATCCTGCTGCGCGAAGGTCCGGATGATGCAGCCGTGGACCATCCGGCCCAGCACCCGCGCGGTGTCCTTGATCGGCTCCCCGCGGCCGAGCTGGATATCGTTCTTCGAGAGGAACATTGGGAAGCCCCCGAGCTCGCGCACGCCGACCTCGAAGGACACGCGTGTCCGCGTTGACGATTTCGTGAAAATCATCCCCCAGGTTTGCCCCGCAAGTGGCTGTTCGCTGTGATAGCCACGCTCCGCCTTCAAGGTCACCGCGTTGTCGATCAACGTGGAGATCTCGGTGGCAGTCAGTTCTTCGATAGAGAGCAGGTGCTTCATCACAGGGATTGGAGAACGGTTTTGAGAATCGCGAGCGCCTCGTCGACTTCGCTGTCGGAGACGTTGAGCGGTGGGAGAAGGCGGATCGTTTCGGGGCCGGCGGGAGGAACAAGCAGTCCCGCTTCCAGCAGCTTGCCGCAGACGTAGCCTGCAGGCAGCTTGCCTTCCGGCACTTCGAACTTCGAGACATCCAGCCCGATGCCGAGCAGCAGGCCGATGCCGCGCACCTCGGTAATCACCGGCAGATTCCAAGCCGCGATCTGCTCCCGGATCCGCTGCTCTTGCTTCAACACATGCGCGCCCAGATCTTGCTCAGCGATTTCCGCGAGAACAGCGAGCGATGCCGCGCAGGCCAGCGGATTGCCACCATAGGTGGTGCCGTGGGAACCTGCCCCCATCAGCGAAGCGAGGGTCTTCCCGGAGGCATCGATGGCTCGCTCGGAAAGCCAGAAGGCACCGATGGGGAAACCGCCACCCATGCCCTTGGCCCAGGAGATGGCATCTGGCTGCACTTCGGGTGCGATCGCCCGCCAGGCCATCGGCTGGCCGCAGCGGCCGAAGCCGGTCTGCACCTCGTCCAGCATCAGCAGCAGGTCATGCTTCTTGCATAGCGCGGCCACACCCCGCAGGAATTCCGGCGTCACGACGTTCACGCCGCCTTCGCCTTGGATCGGCTCTAACAGGATCGCCACGGTCTCGGGTGCGATTGCCGCTTCCAGCCCCGCCAGATCATTCAGCGGCAGATGCCGGAAGCCGGGCAGCATCGGGTCGAAGCCTTCCTTCACCTTGTCCTGACCGGTGGCATTGATGCCGCCGAGCGTCCGGCCGTGGAAGGACTTCGTGAAGCTGATCACCTCGTAGCGCGGCGAGCCATCCGGCAGGGGCCGCGCGTGGCCGAAGCGCCGCGCCGTCTTGATCAGGCCGTCGTTGGATTCAGCGCCAGAGTTCGCGAAGAACACCTTGCCCGGCAGCTTCACGTGGTCTTCCACGATCACCCGCGCCAGCTCTCCCTGCTGCGGCACGGAGTAGAGGTTGGAGACATGCATCAGCGTCCCGGCTTGCTCGCGGATCGCCTCCACCAGCCGCGGCGGGCAGTGGCCCAGCGCGCAGACCGCGATGCCGGTGCAGAAATCCAGGTAGCTTTTCCCGGCGTCATCCCACACGCGGGTGCCTTCGCCGCGGACCAGCGTGACGGGGAAGCGGGCATAGGTGGGCAGGACGTGGCTCATGGGAAAGGGGCGGACGCTAGCGGTCTTCACGGGATTGGCAAACCGGGAAATTGCGGCGGATTGGTCGGATAGAGTGGCATTCATGGTTCGGAGACAGGGGTTAGGGATGGCGTGGCAGGGGCGGCAGCAGGCTTGGTTTTCCCCGCGGCCACCCGCCAAGTGGCGAGCAAGGTCAGCGCGGCACCCGCGAGCTCGATCAGCGTGAAACGCTCGCCGAAGATCAGGAAGGCCCCCGCCGCGGTTACCAGCGGCAGCAGCATCTGGATGGAGGAGCCCTGCGAAACCGGCATCGTGCGATAGGCGTTCGTCATCACCAGTTGGGAGACGCCCACGATGATCGCCGCCGCGATCAGGGCCCCGTGCCCCAGCGGCGGCAGCTCGCCCACATGATTCGCCCGCAGCGGCAGGGCCAGCAGGATGCTGTAGAAGCATTGGGAGGCATAGATGGTTCCGGCGTGCTCGGTCGCCCGCAGCTTCCGGATCAGCACCACCACGATGCCCGCGCCCACCGCCCCGGCCAGCGCCACCAGATCCCAGCCCGAGAATCCCCGCGAGGCATCCCCGCCCACGAAGATCGCCAGCCCGGCGAAACCCGCGAACATCCACAGTAGCGCCTGCCGGGAGACCTTTTCCTTCAGCCACCACGCCGCGATCAGCGTGGCGAAGATCGGGTAGGTCAGGTTCAGCACCACCGCCCGGGATGCCCCCAGGGTCGCGATCGTCAGGTAGAAGGCCGCGATGCTCAGCGCACCGATGATGCCCCGCAGCGCCACCAGCCGGCTGCCGATTAGCGCTTTCATCGAGAGCCCCCGGCCGAATCCGTAGAGCGCAGCCACCATTAGCATCCCGAAGCTGCCACGATACAGCGCCGCCATCCAGCCATCTGCCGCAGGCAGGTGGAGGCTGAGAGCGCGGAGGAGCAGGGTGTTCGCGGCGAAGAGGATCACCGAGAGCAGCATCATCAGCAGCCCGCGCGGGTCAGGGGATTCGGTTGGTTTCATCGGATCATCGTTGGATCCGGAAACGGCGGGCGCGGCGAAAGGGAATCAGCTCTTCCTCCGGGGGGCCCAGGGCCGCGTCCGGAGGTGGCTTGGTGCCATCAAGCTCCGAACGCGCCGACGCGCCAAATGG
This sequence comes from Luteolibacter rhizosphaerae, assembly GCF_025950095.1. Classification (NCBI taxonomy): domain Bacteria; kingdom Pseudomonadati; phylum Verrucomicrobiota; class Verrucomicrobiia; order Verrucomicrobiales; family Verrucomicrobiaceae; genus Neoluteolibacter; species Neoluteolibacter rhizosphaerae. The sequence goes on from NZ_JAPDDR010000019.1 coordinate 18,967, forward strand.
CGCGGGCGGTAAGTCGGGCAGCTTTGCGAAGGTTCGCGGGCACGGGCGGGGAGTGGCAGGAGCAGGGTGGAAAGTCAAGGATACATTGGAACGCCTCTCGTTAGGCCGTGCTTGCATGCACGCCGCCCCGTGCCGACACTGCCGCCCGATGTTCGCGCCGAAATGGAAGAAAGAGGCGAAGCTCTTGTACAAGGGGGCGAAGAAATACATTCACTACAAGCGCGACCTGCTGAAGGAAGATCGCATTGAGGAGATCGAGTCGCGCCGCGCCGATTTGCTCGAGGCCATCAAGGCGAATGACAAGGCCAAGGCCGAGGAAGCCTCCAAGCAGCTCCGCAACACCTGCGAGAAGGCGCTGCCGAATTTCCCGCAGCAGAGTGCGTGGGAGGAGAACGTGGAAGTGATCTTCGTCGCCCTGGTCGTCGCCCTCGGTCTGCGCGCCTACGTGGTGCAGCCCTTCCGCATTCCGACGAATTCGATGCAGCCGACCCTGAACGGCATCAACATCACCGCGGAAGACGGTTACGAGGCCCCGTGGTTCGGCAAGCGCGCGGCGGATTTCGTCCTGCGTGGCCGCTCGCATACTCATATCGTGGCAGAGAACGACTGCAAGGTGACGGGCGTGCGGGACAAATCGTGGTTTCTCTTCACCCGCACCGAAGTCAGCTTCAGCGATGGCAGCAAAGTGAAGATCGCAGCCCCTGAGAGCGAAACCATGCGGGCGCTGAAGATCTATCCCATCCGCAATCCCAAGACCGGACAGGTGGAGTTCGATCGCAGCTTCGAAAAGGGTAAAACCATCCTCAATGGGACCATCGATGCCGGCGATCTGGTCCTTGTAGATAAGGTTTCCTACCATTTCCGCACGCCGACGCGCGGCGAGGTCTTCGTATTCGACACCCGCGGCATTCCGACTGGTGGCCGCGATGCCGCCCGCATGGGCGATCAGGCGGAGGGCACGCACTACATCAAGCGCCTCGCCGGCGTCCCCGGAGACACGCTCTCCATCGCTCCGCCCAATCTCTGGGTAAACGGGAAGATTGCCCAAGAGCCCGGGATTCAGCGCGTGATTCAGGCGGAGGGTCTTTACAAGCGACTGAATCCGAATGGTTACGAGATCGCCCGCGGGGATTTGAATCATCCTCGGCCCTTGGGCGCGATCAACCAGCAGTTCCATCTGAAGGACCAAGCGCCTCCCGGCCTGCGCGAGTACGCCGCGCTGGGCGATAACACCGGGAATTCCTTGGATTCGCGCTACTGGGGCTCCGTGAAGGAGTTCAACCTCGCAGGCCCCGCCCTGTTCTCGCTCTGGCCCATCACCAGCGGGCATTGGGGCTTCATCCGCTGAATACCGCAAATGCACGCATGGCCAAGATGGCATTTCATGTGCATTGTTTTGCAACTTCCCCATGACCGATTCCGCTGAGATCACGCGACAGGCGAAATCGAATCTCGCCTTCGCGCTCCAGATTCTTCCCAAGGAGAGGCGGGAGGGGATGGTGACCTTTTACGCGTTTTGTCGCGTAGTGGATGACCTTGCGGATGACCCTGCGCGCCCGCTCGCAGAGCGTGAGGCTGGCCTCGCCGCATGGAAAGACGGGCTGGAAAACGGCTTTGCCGATCCCGACCCGCTGCAGGCCGAGGTTGTCGCGCTCATGAAGCGCCACTCGATTCCGGCCCACCTGCTCACCGCGATCATCGACGGTTGTCTCATGGATCTCCATCCCCAGCGTTTCGGCACTTGGGAGGATCTCTCGCAATATACTTACAAGGTTGCCTGCGCCGTCGGCCTTGCTTCGCTGAAAGTCTTCGGCGCGGAAGATCCTGCTTCGGAGCGCTACGCCGTCGCCCTCGGTCACGCCCTGCAGCTGACGAATATCCTGCGGGATGTCGGTGAAGACCTTTCAAACGGCGTGCGCATCTACCTGCCGCTGGCGGATCTGGCCCGCTTCCAATACACCGAGCGTGATCTGATCGGCCGCGTTTACGATGGCCGCTTCGTGGCCCTCATGAATTACGAGGCGGACCGCGCCTTGGCCTTTTATCAGGAGGCGCTGGATGCCATGCCGAAGAGCGATGCCAAGGCGCTCGTGCCTGCGGAAATCATGCGCTCCATCTACCAGACCCTGTTGGAGAAGATGCGCCGCGGCGGATTCAAGGTTTTCGACCGCCGTTACAGCCTCTCGAAGGCCCGGAAGATGGCGATCTTCTCGAAGCATTTCTTGCGCCTCGGCGAGACGGCTTGAATATTGGTGCATCGTCACCGTCCCAAAGGCCGCAATGAAAGTGCTTCTCGCCCTGCCCTTCGTTCTCGTTTGTGCCTCCTGCGTCTATCCGGAGCCTTACCCCGAACCACGGTCGCCTTACTATCGTCCGGACGGCTCGCGCTATGCGCCTTACGATCGCGGTCCCGGCCCGGGACCGGGTCCTGATTCGGACTACGGCACGGAATCCGGCCGTTACCAACCTCTCGATGAGCAGGGCACCGGTCCCCGCCAGCCTGACACGCGTCCGGCTCCGGCACCGCGTATTGAAGACGATTTCGATCCCCAACCCCCGGCCCCGCAGCAGCCGAAGCCACGTCCGGAATACCCGGTCGCGGAGGCTACCGAAACCGCCGGTCGCGTCCTTAGCCCCTATCCTCCCTACAACGTAATCGACGTGGAAGGATTCAAGAGCGGCGCTCTTGCGAAGGACCCATCGAACGGGAAGATCTTCCGGGTCCCCTGAGCAGACTCGTGATCGGGTGGGCCGGTGAGGCCCGGGATGGAATCTCCCCCATGAGAGGGAGGTGAATTGCGCTCTTGATGCGCGATTCGCGGGAAAATAGCCGCCTCGCAGGGCTGTTAGGGCCATCGGCTTTGCCAGTCCCGGGCGGGTATGAACCTTGAGGCTGTCTCCCGGCCCCAAGAGCCGGGTGCAAGCGGAATCCTTTCCCCATGCCGTCAGATGGCCGGCAGAGGTTTCGCTTCCGAACCCCAACTCCGAAGCCCATGAAACCCGAGCGTAATTGCCTCGCCGTGACCCTGCCCCGCTGGTCCGGCATCTTCGCCGCCCTTCTCAGTTCCGCCGCCTATTCGGCCGTTTGGGACGGGGCCGCGCCCGCCAATTTCAATGACGCACCCAGTTGGGATACCAACGTGGTGCCTGTCGCCGCGGAAACCGCCACACTGTCAAACGGTGGCACCATCCAGGTCCCTGCCGGGGTGACCGCACCGGCCACGGGTGCCTTGGGTGCCTTCACCGTTTCTAACGGAACGCTCTCCGTGTCCGGGGGCACGCTCACCATGGGGGCGAATATCTCCCTCGGTGCCACCGGCACGCTCGATGTCGGGAGCGGCACCGTTACCGGCTCCACCATCGGCGCTTCGGGCATCGCCTCGAATGGCGGCCTCGCCACCAGCGCCGCAGGCGGCGCGTGGTCCATCAGTGGCGGGATCGTGAATCTGAATGGCATCTCCGGCAGTCACGGCGGCAATCATGGGATCAGCGGCGGGAGCGTCTCGACCTTGGATTTCCGTAACAGCGGCGGCACCACCATCACTCTCTCCGGCGGCACCTTGGTTCCGGGGAAGGTCACCGCGGGTAGCAGCGGCACGGGCACCATCGTCGTCAGCGGCACCGGGATCGTGAACCAGAACATCGCCGGGCAAGCAGCGAGCGGTAGCAACAACGAGCTCTGGATCGGCAACAATGCCTCGACCGGCACGATCACTCTGAAGGATAGCGGCCAGTGGAACTACACCTTCTACAATGCGAATAGCTCGGTGAACTTCGGTCGCGGCGCGGGCAATCACGTCTTCAACATTCAGGACAGCGCCAGCTTCACCACCGCGGCGGGAACCGGGGCGCTCAAGGCGATCGACGTCGGTACCACCAACGCGGGCTCGCGGTGCACGGTGAACCTGAATGGCGGCACCATGACCGTGCTCGGCTTCACCAAGAGCACGGGTACCGGCGTGATCAATGCGAACGGCACGCTCCTCAAGGCCGCCGGCTTCAGCACGAACTTCTTCAATGGCTTCAGCGGCACCGGCGGCGAGGCGAACACCAGCAACTCCGTCAACCTGCTCGCCGGCGGCCTGAAGTTCGATACCAACGGCTCCGATGTCACCATCACCAACGTGCTCTCCGGCACGGGCGGCTTGCAGAAGCTGGGAGCCGGACTGCTCACCCTGAGCGGGAACAGCACCTACACCGGTAACACCACGGTGAGCGAGGGCCAGCTCACCATGAACTCCGCCTCCTTGGCCGATGGCAGCACGCTCACGGTGGCTACCGATGCCGTGGTGAATCTCGCCCACGGGATCGAGGACATCGTCGGCTCGCTGGTGGTGGATGGCGTGACTTACAGCTCAGGCACCGTCGGCTCCTTCGAATCCACCGCCACGGTCCAGCTTCCGCAGTTTCTGGGTCTTGGCAAAATCCGCATCGGCCCTCCGCCGCTTGGCCGCAATCTCGTCTGGACCGGAGCCACCTCCGAGTTCTGGACCACCCTCTTCGCGGATGAGAACTTCACCGTGGCAGGCACTCCGACTGCCTACCAGGCGAACGATCATGTGCTCTTTGATGATAGCAGCGCCGTGAACACCGTGTTGCTCTCCGGTAATGTTCAAGCCGGCGTCATCACCTTCAACGGCGCTGCAAACTACACCATCGATGGCACCTCTTCCGGGATCTCGGGCGAAGCTTCCATCGTGAAGAATAGCACCGGCTCGCTCACGCTCGGTGGCACGAGCAGCAATTTCACCGGCACGATCGCGGTGAATGCAGGCCTGCTCGTGAAGGCCGATAACAACTCTTTCGGCCTTACTTCCGGCATCACGATCGCGAACGGTGCGCAAGTGAATATTAACGGCAAGGGCTCCAGCTCGATCCACAGCTACACCATCGGCGGCACCGGTCCTTCGGGCAGCGGCGCGATCATCAATACCGGCGGGGACATCTTCTCCTCCGGCGGCGTGAAGAACCTCACCCTCACCGCGAACTCCACCATCGGCAGCGATGGCGGGCGCTTCGATGTCGGTGGTGGCGGCGGCACGATCACCGGGAATGGCCATACCCTAACCAAGGTGGGCAACAGTGCGATGGCCTTCCGCGGCAATGCCAGCGGCACTCCCATCCATTACATCATCGCCGGTGGTGCAGCATGGACGGAGAACAGCGCCCTCGGCTTCGGCGGCGCGACCGGCACAGTCACGGTGAAGAACGGCGCACGCGTGGGGAATGTGGGCGACTTCAGCATTGCCACCCCCGTGATCGTGGAGAGCGGCGGCCGCATCTATAGCAACGGTGGCACCGGCACCTGGACCGGCGCGATCTCGCTGCAGGGTGAATCGATCATCGATGGCGCGGTGGGTGCCGTTATCATCAATGGCGCTCTCACCGGCACCGCGAACCTCACCAAGACCGGCCCGGCCAACGTGACCTTCGGGAACATCGGCTACACCGGAAACACCACCGTGGATATGGGCCGCCTGATCCTCGGTGCCGCCACCCTGCCCGATAGCGGTGACGTGGTCGTGGACTCGGATGCCACGCTTGAACTCACCCACGGCCTGCAGGACTCCGTCCACACCTTGCGCCTCGGCGGTGTCCCGGCAGCGGCCGGCATCTGGGGCTCCACCACCTCCGGCGCGGCGAATACCAGCCCTCTGCTCATCGGCTCCGGCACCCTCCTGGTCCTGACCACCGCTTCCTCGCCCTTCGACGACTGGGCGGCCGCCTTGCCGGAAGGCCAGCGCACCCGCGAAAGCGATCCGGATGGTGACGGCTTAAGCAATCTGGAGGAGTTCCTCTTCGGCACCGATGCCGCGGTGAACACGGGATCCTTGGTTCAATCCAGCCAGTCCGGGGCCACGCTCGTCATCCGCTGGAATCAGCGCAACTCCGGCGCCAGCTACCAGCTTCAGGAACGTGCTGCCGACCTCGACACGGCATGGCCCGCCAGCGCCATCACCGTGAGCGATGCCGCCGACCAGGCCGCAGTTCCCGCGAACTACACCCGCAAGGAAGCCATCGTGCCCATCGATTCCGCCCGCAAGTTCGTCCGCGTCAACGCCACCGAACCCTGAGCCATCCCTCGGGCCACCATCATTGCGTCATCCAGAAAGCACCGGTCTAAACCGGTGCTTTCTTTTGTCCGTTAACCTTGCACCCTGCGGAAAGCATCCGAATGAAAATCCTTCTCCTTCTCGCGCTCTTGCCGGGCGCCACCGCGTTCGCGGCGGACCCTCCGGCGCAGACCTTTCAGATTCACTGCTCCGCCTGCCACGCGGTCGATCACATGCTGGTCGGCCCCTCGCTGGTGGAGATCTCAGGCATCTATCGCGAGAATCAGGATGGCTTCGTGAAGTGGTGTGTGGAGCCCCAGCACAAGCGCGAGGGCGTCGTCGAAATGCCCTCCATGGCCCATCTCGGCGGACCGGTCCTCCGCGGCTTGCACGGCTACATCCTTGAGGCCGCAGCCGGGAAAACCGAGCTGAAGAAAACCGAAGGCGACCCCTACACGGTGCCGAGCGCCATGACCCGACGCCCGCAGGTCATGCGCATCTTCATGCCGGACGCCTCGCCCGCCGCCATCGCCGTGGCCCTCCCCGGCGATCTCTCTTTTTGTTTCGATGCCTCCGAATGCCGCCTGCGCTATGTCTGGAAAGGCGGCTTCATCGATGGCTTCCCCTATTGGAAGGCGAACGGCAGCTCGCTGGCCAAGCTCGACGGTCAGGTCGTCTATCGCGAGCCGAAGCCGCCGCTGGTGGCGCTGACGAGTGTCGCGGCTCCCCCGAAGTTTCTCGGCTACCGCGTCGGCAAGGACGGCATCCCGGTCTTCCGCTACCGCAACGAGGTCGGCAACTCCATCGAGGAAACCATCCGTCCCACCGCCGATGGCAAGGGCATCGAACGCCAGTTCAGAACGGATGGCCAAGGCTTCTCCGTCGCTGCGCCCGAGGGTGTCCAAGTCGAGTCGAGCACCGGCAGCCTGCAGATCTCGCCGGAACAAGCCAAATCCTTCACCCTCACCTACCGCTGGAAATGATACGGCATCTCTCGTACTTCATCGCTCTCCTCGGCACCGTCTCCGCCGCCGGGTTCAAGATCGAGCGCATGCCGAATCCTCCCGGCGTGGATCCCCAGATCGGCGGTGTCGCTGCCTTGCCCGATGGCAAGATCGCCACCGTCTTCCACCGCGGCGAGCTCATGATTTTCGATCCCGTCGCGAAGTCTTGGAAGAAATTTGCGGAAGGCCTCCAGGAGCCCCTCGGCATCGTCGCCGAATCGCCATCCACCTTCGTCGTCATGCAGCGTGCCGAGCTAACCCGCATCAAGGACAGCGATGGCGACGGCAAGGCCGACGAATACGAGACCGTCTGGGACGGCTTCGGCATGACCGGCAACTATCACGAGTTCGCCTTCGGCCCGGCGCAGGGCCCCGACGGCAATTACTACGTCGCCCTCAATCTCGGGTCGAACGGCGCAGGCATCCGCAAGGAGATCCGCGGCAAGTGGTCGGAGCTCGGCGACCTCAACTTCGAGCAGATGATCCACGACGGCGAATGGGGCAAGCGCAACAAGGCCGCCGGGCGTATGTACTCGCGCGTTCCCTACCGCGGCTGGATCATGAAGATCTCCCCGGATGGCAAGACCGGTGAACCCTTCGGCAGCGGCTTCCGCTCGCCTGAAGGCATCGGCTTCGATGCCCAGGGCAATCTCCTCGTCACCGACAATGAGGGCGACTGGCGCGGTACCTCTCCGCTCCACATCGTCAAGAAGGACGGCTTCTACGGCCACCCCGCCTCGCTCGTGTGGCGCGATGGCTGGAACAAAGGCAACCCCATCAAACTCCCCGTTGCCGAACTCGACGCGCTGCGCACCAAGGAAGCCGGCCGCTTCCCACAGGGTGACCTCGCGAACTCGCCCACCCAGCCCGTCATCATCCCCGCCTCATGGGGCCCCTACGCCGGGCAAGTCGTCTTCGGCGAGATGAACCAGAATCGCATGGTCCGCTACCTCCCGGATGATGTGCAGGGCTTCCGCCAGTGCGCCCTCATCCCGATGTTCGACGACACCAATCTCGGCAATGGCAACCACCGCCTCTCCTTCGACAAGGACGGCGCCCTCTGGGTCGGCAAGACCCACCTCTCTTGGGCCGGTGCAGAAGGCCTCGTGAAGATCATCCCGCAGGATATCGCCTCCGCCTTCATCGTCACCGGCGTGCACCTGGAGAAGTCAGGCGATCGCCAGAGCCTTCGTATCACCTTCAGCCAACCGCTCGCCTCGGGCCTCGAAGGCATCACTGCGAACCGCTTCAACTACCTCTACCGCGAAGAATACGGCTCCCCGAAGATCGACGAGGCCTCCATCGCTCTCGATACCCCCGTCGTCGATGAAGCCAAGCGCGAGATCCGACTCGGCCTCGATGCCAAGCAGGGTGCCATCCACCGCATCGATCTCAGCTCACTCAAGTCCGCCACCGGCAACAGCCTCGAAGGCAAACTCATCTTCTACCAAGCCACGATGCTACCCTAGGCGGCGAGCACCCTACTTCTCCCTAGGAACTTCCAGCGTCCTCGTTCACGCTACGCCTCATGCAGGATCTCATCGGAATCGTGTTAGGCTCCGGCCTCGGCCCCCTTGCGGATCGCGTCGCCGTAGATCGCAGCGTCGGCTTTGCCGAAGTCGATCTCCCCGTCTCGAAGGTCAAGGGCCACGCCGGTCGCTTCCTTTTCGGTAGGCTCGGATCGCGGCAAGTGATCGTCATGCAAGGCCGGGTCCACCTCTACGAAGGTCACGATGCCAAGGCCCTCACCGCCGGCGTGCGTTGGATGCATTCGCAGGGCGTGCAGCACCTCATCCTCACGAATGCCGCGGGCACCCTCGATCCCGCCATGAGCCCCGGCACTTGGATGATGCTCTCGGATCACCTCAATCTCACCGGCACCTCCCCGCTCGAAGGCGGGCCGAACTTCGTCGATATGACCGAAGTCTACGATGGCTCCGCCCGCGAGAGTTTCCGGCAACTTGCCGCCACTCAGGGCATGGAACTCCACGAAGGCGTCTATGCCGGTCTACGGGGGCCGCAGTACGAGACTCCTGCGGAGATCCGCATGCTCCGCACCCTCGGCGCGGATGCCGTCGGCATGAGCACCGTTCTCGAAGCACTCCAAGCTCGCGCCCTCGGCGTCAAGGTCAGCGCCTTCTCCTGCCTCACCAATTGGGCCGCAGGCCTTTCTCCCACCACCCTCGATCACGCCGAGGTCATCGAGACCGGAGCCGCCGCCGCCGCTTCCATGATGAGCCTCCTGGAAGCCTGGTGCGTCGCTTGATTACGGCACACCTAGTACTTCCGGTTTTCCCGCGTCTTGCCCCGCCCCGCGATCTGCCCGCGTGATGCCTCCGCGATCGAACCGAGCGCGCAGGCCCAGTCGAAAGGAAACTTCTCCGTCGCCCCGCAGAGCACCGCCTCGCTCTCCCAGGTTTCAAGCCCGGGAACTCCCTCCGCCTTCCAGCGCTGTAGTATCGTCCACGCATCCACCTGCCGGTCGATGAAACGCGCCATCTCCGACCAATCGTCGGGATGCTCGCGCTTCGCCGCGTTCACCAGCTCGTCGCGATCCTCTCTCAGCATCTTCGTCTGGCTCGCCGCAAAGGCCTGCACCGCCCGGTAGCCCGCCCCTTCCGCCTCGGTATCTTCTAGTGCCAGCCAGCTCCGCGATTCCCTTCCCGCCTTCCGCAGGATCTCCGCCGCCACCGGCCCCGGTACCCCGCTCAACCCGTTTTGCCGGTAGCTCGCGATCTTCCGGATCTCCGGGCTCGTTTCGTCCTTCTCAGCATTCGCGCGTATCCGCGTCGGCTTCGTCAGCGCCGTCACTTTCTCCAGCCGTGCCTCTCCCACTTGCGCGGCCAGCAGGCTATTGGTTTCCTCCAGCGCGGCGATGCGCTCATACATCTGCCGCATCTCCTTGCGATGCTCCTTCTTCAGCTCCGCCTCCCGGAATTCCTTGGCATGGCTGGCATTGATATCCGGCGGATCTCCGCAGGAGATCAGGCATCCGGTGAAGATCGTCACCAGCAGACCCGGCACACGGGCCCTGCCAACCGCGAGTAAGGAGGAGTTCATGGCTTGACCGCTTGCGACGCATCGGCCCGCCATTCTATTCACTTCAAATTTCCAGGCCGATTCTCTCCCGGATCCTCTCCGCCAGCCGCTCCATGTGCGGCACCTCCACGCCTGCCGCCTGGGCCCGCCGCAGCGGCTCCGCCCAGATCGCCTCGTACTCCACCTCGCGCCCCTCGACATAGTCGATCATGCTGGAGGGCCGGTAGGGACCCATCGGCCGGGTCCGCTCGATGTTGAAGTCGATCAGCGCATCCTCCAGCACCAGCTCCTGCGCGCGCCCCGCGGCGACCACCTCCGTCATCAGTGCCCGGATCTCGTCCTCCACTCCCGGTGTCTGCAGCAGCACATCGGTCGTCACACCGCCCTCCGCAATCGCCAGACCGTTGAAGGGGATGTTCCACACCAGCTTCTTCCACTGCGCCTCCGCCAGGCTTGCCGCAGCATCTGCCGGCACCTTCGCTTCTATGAAGCGCCGCGCGATCTCCTCCGCCCGCCCGCCCCCGTCATTCACGTACTCGCCCACGCTGATCCGTCCCCCCGCCGTGTGGCTCACCAAGCCCGGCGAAAGGCGGTTCAGGCACACGAAGCACAGCGCCCCCAGCACCCGCTCCGCGCCCGCGATCTCCGCGATCCGCTCGCAGTTCCCCAGGCCGTTCTGCAGCGTCATCACCTGAGTGTCCGCGTGCAGCAGCGGTGGCAGCACCTCGGCCAGCAGATGATTGGAAGTCGCCTTCCACGCGATGATCACCAGATCCACCGGACCGATCTCCTCCGGCGTCCGGAAGGCCTGCACCTTCTCCAGATGCAGATCACCGGCTACGCTCTCCAGCCGGATGCCGTCGGCCTGCACCGCATCGTAGTCCGAGCGCAGCAGGAAGCGCACATCACCACCCGCCTCCGCGAGACGCGCCCCGTAGTAGAGACCCACCGCGCCCGCGCCCACGATTGCCACCGATCCGAATGTCCAGCTCACCCCCGAGGTGTAGGCCGGGAGCACCGCTCAGGAAAAGGCAATGTAGCGGTGAACCCTCTCATCAATCCTTCAGCCACGCATCCAGCAGCGTCGGCCACACCGCCAGATCGCCCTTGCCGTTCATTCCGTAGCCATGCCCGCCGCTCTCGAATTGGAACAGCGAGGCTGGCACCCCGTGTGCCTTGCAGGCCGCCGCGAAGTCCAGGCTGTTGCGGCAGTCCACCCCGTCGTCCGCCGTCGTCAGCAGGAAGACCCGCCCCAGTCCCTTGCTCACCTGCTTCTCCGTCGAGCATTTCTCCAACAGTTCCGGGGATGGATTCGCCCCCAGCAGATTGTTGCGCGATCCGCTATGCCCCGTCCCGCCCATCGAGATCACCGGGTAGATCAGGATCGAGAAGTCCGGCTTGCAGCTCAGCTTGTCGATCTCGTCCTTGCCCTCTTCCGGGAAACTGTCGCCGGAGCGTGTCGTGCACAGGCTGGCCAGGTGCCCGCCCGCGGAGGAACCCATCACGCCCACCTTGTTCGGATCCACGCCCCACTCCGCCGCCCGGGCCCGCACCGTTCGGATCGCCCGCCTCGCATCCAGGAAGGGCACCGGGAATTGGTAACCGAAGTCCGCCTTCCCGCTCACGCGGTACTTCACCACCACCCCCGTGATCCCGCGTTCATTCAGCCACTTCGCGTAGTCGTGGCCCTCGTGGTTCATCGCCAGGATCCCGTAGCCACCGCCCGGGAAGATCACCACCGCCTTACCGGTGTTCTTGTCCTTCGGTGCCGGGTAGGCGAAGTACTGCGGCACCTCGATGTCCGTGTAGCGCCAGCCGTCGTTGACCTTCTCGGTCCCTGCCGCGGGCCGCTTGGCTCCCGGTGCCTCGCCTGTCCAGAGCGGTTCCCAATCGGCGGCGGCAGTCATCACGAGGGCGAGCAGGGCGAAGGCGGATTTCATGGTCAGCAGATACTGGAATACTCTCGGAGGTATTTCGGCGGGTGAGGAAAGTGCAGCATGCGAGCCGGGCGCTTTCCATTCACCAATCGGGTTACCCGCGACCGTCTTCAGTTCACCACCTCATAGACCACCCGCAGGAAGCGGCGGCCCAGGCTGCGTGTCACTTCGTAGCCACCCGGAATTGCTGTCACCCCGGCCGTTCCCCAGCTGTCGAGGTCGGTCGAAGTTTCCACCGAGCGGTTGATTCCCACCGGTGCCGCGGGCAGCAGGAGCTGCATCTTGGTCGCCGTCAACACCGGCACGAGTTGGGGCACCGAGGTCCCGCTCAGCGGTGATGTCCCCAGCGCATACTCGCTCGCATTGTCCCATCCGTCCTGATCCAGATCGGCGCCAGCCGCTGCTGCCGGCGCGTCCGGATTGCTGAAGCCCGCGATCCATGCCCGGTAGGCGGACACGATCACGAAGCTGCCGCTCGCACTGCCCGTGTAGCCGGGGCTCGTCACGGTGGCCTGCATCGCGTAGGTGCCGGCGTTCACCGGCAGTTGCGCCGAGCCGTTGTAGGTCACAGTCGTTGCCAGCCCCGCGGGATTGGTCGTCACCGTCGCCGACTTCGGCGTGCCATCGTAGGTCACGGAGAGATTGGAGAGCGTCACCGTCGCGCTCTGGATCTCCGTGTCCGCAATGCTGATGGAAACCGACGAAGGCGCTGCTGCCGCGAAGCCCGCCGCACCGCTGGGGATCGCCAGGTTGAGCGTTTCCGCTCCTTCGACCAAGCCGTCTGCACTCGCGGTGATCCCCAAGCTCGTGCTCGTCTGTCCCGCGGGCAGCACAAGGGTGTTTAGACCGTTCACATCCGCCGCACTCGCCGTGCCGCTCACGTTCAGCGCCACGCTTACGCTCTGCACCAGCGGGAGCGGCGTCGTCAGCGTCAGGTTTACCGGGGTTGATGAAGACTCGGACAAGCTCGTTCCGGAGGCGCTCAGCGAAACGAAGGGCTTGAAAGGATCCGCCGTCGGGACCTCGGAGCTCAGGATCACGCTATCCACGTTCCATCCGCTCTGTCCTACCGAGCTATCATGCACCAGTCTCCAGCGGAAGGCCATGGTGGATCCGCCCCAAGCGGCCGGGATGACGATACGGGTCGGAACGAATGACCCTGAATCCGAGCTCCATGCCTCCCTCCCCGCGATGGAAGAGCTGAATCCCGTCGCAATGGTACGATTGTAGTCGCCGTCCTCCACCGTGGCCGCGGAATTCATCAGGTCGAACCAAGCCCCACCATTCTGGGAAGCCTCCAAGACCCCGCCATCATAGCCGTCCTCCAGATTGTAGCGATGTTGGAATTCCAAGGTTCCTCCTAGCGGTCCGATCGTGACCGTAGGCGAGGTCAGGATGGCTTCTCCCGGGGTGGCCACCGAAGGCGAGAAAGCTGAATTCGGCGCGGAACTGGAGAAGTTGCTGGAGATCACCCATTGGCTTCCGGCCCCGGAGACGGACCGCGTCCATCCGGAGGGTAAGGCCGTGCCACCATCAAAGTTCTGGTTGAGCGGGGCACTGGTGTTCATCTCACCCAGAGTCACCGGGATCGTCAGGGTTTCGCTATAGCCGCTCGCATTCAGGGCCAGGCTCAGGTTCACCTGTTGGCTCGCCGCTCCGGAGAGCGCGAAGACGAATAACCTTTCCGCCGAGGCTCCCGTGGCCAGCGTGCCGTAGCTTTCGCTTCCGTCGAAGATCGTGGTACCGGATGGACCTGTTAGGGTCGCGTTCAGGCTGTTGGCCGAGAGCGTGCCGTTGTTCACCAGCGTGATGCCCAGCCGCACTGTCTCGCTCGGATCGGCCGCGCCGTTCAGCCCGCTGTTGGATTCGGCATCCAGCCGCGTCGCGGAGGCGGATACCACCGGTGACGGTATCGCATTCACTAGCAGCACCTCCATCCGGTAGAGCTGGGCGCGGTCTGCACTTCCACCACGCACGCGGATGTAATGCGTCCCGTTCGTCGGGATCTGGAAATTGGTGATCTCCTCCGTTTCACCGGCAGGCCTGCTTACCGCCGTGGTACTCACGGTGGTTCCGTTGCTCGCCAGTAAGTCCAGGATCAGGTCCTGCTGCGTGGTCGGGTCGAAGGCGGTTCCAGCGCTACAGCTCCCGTCGGAGTTCTGCGAACCTTCCAGATAGGTATCGGTATTGGGATTTGCCGGCTGGATCGGATCGGAGGGAATGATCCGCACCGTCACCTGCTGGGCGGTGTTTGCACTGAAGGAATAGTGATCGCTATCCGTGTTGTCGTCGATGCTCAGCCACTCCCATGAGGAAGTCGTGCCCGCTACCAACGTCAGTGCCCGCGCATTCGCAGTGCTGTCATTGTTCCGCAGGGTGCCATGCACCTCCAGAGGATCCCCGTAGTTCCGCTGGAACGAATAAACGTCGTCGAACTGCGAGCCTCGGTAGGCGGTGCTGATGAACGGCTCCATCAGCTTCGTCTGGTTGATCGGGCACACGTGATCGAGACCCAGTGCGTGGCCGATCTCGTGTTCCATGACATTGCGGAGCCGGATTGAATTGTTAGAGATGTCGGCGAAGAAGCTATCGTTGGTATCCACCACGACATCCCCGTTGTCGGGATAGTAGGCATAGGCCAGCACGTTGCTGTTGCCATCGATGGAGTGACCGCTGATCCGGATATCGCCTCGTGTCCCGGTCACACCCCAATCCGAGCCGTTGGTGATGCCGTCGATCGTCACGCCGTCGTCGTTCGGCTCGTAGACGAATCGCAGACCGGAAACCGCAGCCAGATTGTCGAAAACCGCTTGGAACACCGGGAACCACGGCTGCGCCGCAGGGTCGCCCGTGGCACTGCCGCCGTAGATAGCGGTCATCCTCGCCCGCAAGCTGCTTGCATCGGATGACTCTCCGGATTCGGTCGAGGGAATCGGCGTGCCGTCGGGCACGATGCTCCACCGGAGGGTCACCGGCTGCCCTTGCGTGCCTTGGCCGGTCCCGTTCGTCGCGGTGCGGTTCCAGCGGTCGGCGATCTGCAGCGCTTTCACGCTCATTCCGCCCGCGGCAGCGATCTGCTGCTCCACCTTCTGGTAGGCATACACCGTCTCCGGAGCCGTATCCGGTGCCCAGCATTGGATCCGCGGCGTGTCGGAGTTCGCCAGCTGGGCCGCGTAGCGTGCTAGGGACTCACGCCGCTCCTCCTTGAGGCCGGGGAAGGTATTGATTGTCGCAAGAATTCCCTCCAGAGCCTCGATCTTGCGTGCCTTCACCTCTTCCGGGCTTAGCGGCCCGGAGGGCAGGGGACTTGCCTCCGGCGTGGTCTTCCGCCCCGCGCGGGGAAGCCTTTGGAAATCGTCCCGGCTCTCCGCTGTGGCCACCGGCATCGCCTCATCGGCGGCTTCCACCCCGGCCATTCGCGGTGCCTCCCGCTTGGAGACTTTCTCCGGCCCCCGCCCTTCCGCGGCGCTCTCCGGCTGCTGGGAAACCACCCCGACCAGGGCCCCCATCAATAGGGCGAACAACATTGCGAGAGGAACTTGGGAGCGTTTCACTTCTTCTTGAGTGTGAATAATTAAGGGGGCCGTAGCAAGCCGGGACTTGGTGACGCTTTTTGCCCCGGCCTGGGAGGCGGGCCTCTTGTCTCCGGTTGAACGATGCCATTCCGTCTGCATAGTCCGGCGATGAAGTCCGTCCAAGACTACCTGCCGAAAGCCGATCACCTGCGCGATCTCTGCCCGGTGCGTGCCGCGCTCGATGTATTGGCCGGCCGCTGGAAGCCGTCGATCCTCTGGGAACTCCAGCGGAAGAGCTGCAGGTACTCCGATCTTCAGACCGCGCTTCCCGGCATCAGCGCCCAGACGCTCACGCTCCAACTTCGTCAACTCGAGGCGGATGACATCGTGCTCCGCACCGTCTACCCCGAGGTGCCTGCCCGGGTCGAATACAGCCTCAGCGAGCACGGCAAGTCGCTCTCCGCCCTTCTCGACGAACTCGAGCGCTGGGGCGTCCGTCACATGGCTCGCCAGGGGAAGGAACCCTGCGATTGCTACGTCCGCTCACAAGATTGTGAGTAGCTCACAATCTTGGGACGAAGCAGGTCCGGCGGAGACGTGCCACGCTGCCGGGGTATGAAAACGCTCCTCGTCATCGACTCCAGCGCCCGCACCAAGCGCTCCACCACCCGTTCCCTCACGCATCGTTTCGCCACGGCATGGCGCGCCCGCTTCGGGGACAGCTCCGTCGTCCATCGCGATCTCGGGGTGAATCCTCCGCAGGCGATTGACCAAGCCTGGATCTCCTCCGCCTTCGAAAAGGAACCGGGCGGCCCTTCCACCGCCCTCGCGGAGAGCAACATGCTCATCGATGAAATCTTCCGCGCCGATGTCATCGTCGTCGGTGCTCCGATGTACAACTTCGGGATGCCTGCCGTGCTGAAGAGCTACATCGACCAGATCGTCCGCTCCGGGCGCACCTTCGATTTCACCGATTCCGACGAGAATCCCTACATCCCGCTCGTGCCCTCCCGGCCCCTCGTGCTCATCACCTCGAAGGGTTCCGGTGAGTACGAACCGGGAGGTGTCATGGAATCCATGAACTACCTCGAACCTCACCTCGCCACGGTCTTCGGCTTCATCGGCCTCGGCGATATCCGCTTCGTGAAAGTCGCTCGCGAGGAATACAAGGACGAGCAATGGAAGCAGATGGTCCTCGATGCCGAACAAGCCGTGGACCAACTATCTACCAGTCTTTCCGCCGAACCTGCCTTGGCCTGATCTTATCTCCCTTGTCACAACAGCCCGGCACGAAGTGCCGGGTTCTCTCTATCCGTCACGGCTTCGCCTCCCGCCCCCACCAGTAGACCGGATACTTTCCCCGGCCGGTCGCCTGGTGGTAGATCAGCCCCACCAGCACCAGTCCCACCGCCCCCAAGAGGGTCGGCGTGACCAAGAAGGACCACCCGGGTGCAGTCAGGAATACGATCACCGGATTCGATCCTGCCGGCGCATGGACCATCCGCGTCGCGAACATCAGCATGATGGCCAGCCCGAGGGCGATCCCCAGCGCCCACGGCTGCGCGCCGAACAGCGAGTAGATCGCCAAGCCCGTCGCGCTGCTGATCAGGTGACCCCCGATCACGTTCCGCGGCTGGGAGAAGGGCGCCTCCGGCAGTCCGAAGATGAACACGCAGCTCGCCCCGAAGGAGCCGAGCACCAAGGCCGTCCCGCTCAGTTGGGTGAGCGTGGCCAGCAGGGCGATCGCCAAGGCACCGCCCAAGCCAGCCAAGAGGATCTGGCGCGCGGGCAAACGCGGCGGCAAGGTGCCACCCCCTGCGATCGATTGAATGAAGTTTCTCATCGGCAACTGGACCAGTAAATAGACAGGTCTGTCTATATTGCAAGCTAAAATAGACAGATCTGTCTTTCTTCTTGAGAAACTCGGATCGACAGACATTTCATGACCTGTGCGCTTCTCGCCCAAACGCGAAATCCTTCTCGATGCCGCCTGGCGGCTCTTCTATCGCGACGGCTTCCACGCCGTCGGCATCGACACCGTCCTTGCCGAGGCCGGCGTCGCGAAGATGACCCTCTACAATCACTTCCCCTCGAAGGACGACCTCATCGTCGCCGTCCTCGAGCGCCGCGCCGCCCAGTTCGAGGGCTCCCTCTTCGCCGCTGTCGAAGCCGCCGGTGACGATCCGATGAAGCGCCTGATGACTGTCTTCGATTGGCATGCCGAATGGCTCCGCTCCCCGGATTTCAATGGCTGCGCCTTCATCAAGGCCGTCGCCGAGTTCCCGCTACAAGAAGCCAAGCCCCACCAAGTCGCCATCGCCCACAAGACTCGGATCTACCGGCTCCTCAAGTCCCTCCTCAAGGCCCTGTCCGTCCGCCAAGCCTCCGCCCTCGCGCGCCAATTCGAGCTCCTTATCGAAGGAGCCATCGTCGCCGCCCACACCCACGGCCGTCCCACCGCCGCCAAGGACGCCCGCTCCGCCGCCGAGTCGTTGCTCGGCTCTCGTCTTCGCTAGCTGCCGGAACGAAAGAAGCCGGAGGGTTTCCCCTCCGGCTTCCGGAATTCGTTCTGACTACAAGGATCAGTCTTCGGACGGGCTCCACTCCTCGGCCTTGAAGGCGGCGAGGTTGAAGGCCTGCTCGAGGCCCACCATCTCGGAGGACGGGCGCAGGCTTTCGAAGCTGGCGCTTTCCTTCTTGAGATCGGCTTCGCTGTAGTTGACGGCCTTGATCGAGAGACCGATACGGCGCTCGACCTTGTCGACCTTGATCACGCGGGCTTCGACTTCGTCGCCCACCTTGATCACGTCCTTCACCTTCTCCACGTGGTCTTCGCTGAGCTGCGAGATGTGGATCAGGCCGTCGATGTCGCCATCGAGGCTGATGAAGGCGCCGAAGGAAGCGATCTTCGCCACGGTGCCCTTGACGAGGTCGCCCACCTTGAAGCGCTCGTCGATGTGGCTCCATGGATCGTCCTCAAGCTGCTTGAGGCCGAGCGAGACGCGCTGGTTGGCCTTGTCGATGGAGAGCACGATCGCTTCCACTTCGTCGTTCTTCTTGAGAACTTCGGAGGGGTGATTGATCTTGCGGGTCCAGGACATGTCGGAGACGTGGACCATGCCGTCGATGCCTTCTTCCAGCTCCACGAACGCACCGTAAGCGGTGAGATTGCGGACCGGACCCTTGATGGTGGCGCCGATCGGGTAGCGGACTTCGATTTCGTCCCAAGGATTCGGCTCGAGCTGGCGGACACCGAGGGAGATCTTCTGCTCCTCGATGCTGATGCCGAGCACGACGGCCTCGATGACCTGGTCGAGCTCGAGCACGTCGCTCGGGCGGGTGATGCGCTTGACCCAAGACAGTTCGGAAACGTGCACCAGACCTTCAACACCACGCTCGAGTTCGATGAACGCGCCGTAGGGGAGAAGCTTCGTGACCTTGCCCTTGACCTGGGAACCGATCGCGAACTTGCGCTCGATGTCTTCCCAAGGATTGTCGGACATTTGCTTCAGGCCGAGAGAGACACGCTCCTTCTCGCGATCCACGTCCAGGATGACCACATCCACCGGCTGGCCGATGATGAGCATCTCGGAAGGGTGGTTGATCCGGCCCCACGACATGTCGGTGATGTGGAGCAGGCCGTCCATGCCCTGCAGGTCGACGAAGGCACCGAAGTCGGTGATGTTCTTGACCGCGCCGGTGACCTTGTCGCCCACCTTGACGGTGCGCAGGAACTGCTGGCGCAGTTCGGCACGCTCGGCCTCGATGACCTCGCGGCGGGAAAGCACGATGTTCTTCCGCTCGTCGTTGACCTTGACGATCTTGAACTCGTAGATGTTGCCGACGTATTCGTTGAGATCCTTCGGCGGGATGATGTCCACCTGGGAGCCGGGCAGGAAGGCTTCGACGCCAACGTTGACGGTGAGACCGCCCTTGACGACCGACTTGACCTTGCCGCGAACGAGGCCGCCGTCTTGGAACACCTTGACGATCTTTTCCCAGTTCTGCTTGTGGGCAGCCTTTTCCTTCGAGAGGACGACCATGCCCTCATCGTTCTCAAGCTTTTCGAGAAGCACTTCGACTTCGTCGCCGACTTCGATTTCTTCATCCTCGAACTCGTTCGATGGGATGGCGCCCTCGGACTTGTAGCCGATATCGACGAGGACGACTTGCGGGCGGATCTCGATGATCGTGCCCTTCACGATGGTTCCTTCGCGGAACTCGCGGAACTTGGAATCGATCAGATCGGCAAGTTCCTGATTGGTTGTGGATTCAAGCACTGAGGTGCTCATGTTCTTAACGGGGTTAAGGTTAGGTTGGTTTGGTTTCGCTTTTCCTTCCGGCAATTGCCCCGATGGAAGAACCGGCGAGCCACGGGGCTCCGACTGCCCGCCGGTATTTTGAAAGTTGAAACGGGGCGGCGAAACTAGTGCCTGACCCCCCGATGGCAAGCCAAATCCCTCGCGATTTCAGGGACTTCCGGAGGCCGATCGCTTCGGTCTCTCGGGCTTCACCTCCCGCTCCTTTTCCTCCTCATCCTTCTCGTCCTCCTTGGTATCGGGAGGCGGCGGGCCGAAACCCTCGATCATCCCCCCGCCCGCCGCCGGTTTCTTCCCCGGCATCCACTCCGGATTCATCCCTGCAAGGAGACATGCCAGTCCGACCACGGCGAGGCCGCAGCAGCAGAGCAAGCTCATGACAGAGGGTTTCATCAAGCAAATCGGCGCGAGAATGTGTAAATACGGAATAAATACCTTGGATATTTATTGGAAGCGTTTTTAGGGATGTAAAACAACTTTTTCTCCTGCTCCCTCGTGCTTAATGACTTTGGAGGAGAATTGTTACAGGCGGCTTTGGAGCAGACGCACTGGCGGTCACTTCTCGTCTCCTTCAGCGACACAAAGGTGAAGAATGATCGGAACTCCTTTTCAAATTCCAAGCGGGTCGAAGCATCTCTTGTCAAAAACTTCCCTTGCCTCCCGCCCCAAGCCCCGCTATCCCCGCCGCCCGCCGCGATGCCGGACACCTCAGAAAAGACTCTCAAGCTGGCCATTCCCAAGGGTTCCTTGGAAGGGCCGACCATCGACCTTCTCGCGAAGGCCGGTTACGAGGTCTATGTGTCGTCCCGTGGCCTGCGTCCGACCTCGAACGATTCCGAATTGGATCTCTATCTGATTCGAGCCCAAGAGGTTGCCCGCTATATCGACCAAGGCTTCATCGACTGCGGCATCACCGGTCTCGACTGGGCCAGCGAGTTCGACGGCAGCTTGGTGGATCTCGCCGAGCTTCCCTTCTCGCGCGCCTCCGCCATGCCGACCCGTTGGGTTCTCGTGGTGCCGGAAGCCTCCGAGATCAAGAAGCCGGAAGACCTTCAGGGCAAGCGCATCGCGACCGAAGGCGTGGCCATCACCGAGCGCTACCTGAAGTCCAAGGGGATCGAAGCCGAAGTGGAGTTCTCCTGGGGTGCCACCGAAGTGAAGGTGCCCGATCTGGTGGATGCCATCGTGGACGTCACCGAGACCGGTTCCTCGATCAAGGCGAACAAGCTGCGCATCGTCGATACCCTGCTGACCTCTTTCCCTCACTTCTACGCCAGCCAGTCCGCCGCTGCGGATCCCTGGAAGCGCCAGAAGATGGAGCGCCTCGTTCTTCTGCTGAAGGCCGCGCTCGAAGCCCGAGACAAGGTGGGCTTGAAAATGAATCTTCCGGCGGACAAGCTGCCCGCCCTGCTCGAACGCCTTCCCGCGATGCGTCGTCCGACCGTCTCCCAGCTCTCGGAAGAGGGATGGGTCGCGGTGGAAACCGTCATCCACGAGAAAGTCGTCCGCGATATCATCCCGACGCTCAAGGAACTCGGTGCCGAAGGCATCATCGAGTACCCGTTGAACAAGATCGTCGCCTGAACCAACCCTTTCCTATCCAACCGTAACCCCAAGCACCAACCATGGGCTCGCTGAAGAAACGCCGTAAGACGAAGATCAACAAGCACAAGCGCAAAAAGCGCATGAAGCAGAACCGCCACAAGAAGCGGCTCCGCTACAAGTCCTAAGCTCACGGCGTGAGCGCCACGGGCTCGACCCGTGCTTGATGAAGTTCTTCCCGACAGGGATCCGGTTCGCGCCGGATCCCTTGTTTCGCGTACGCCGGGCAGTCTGAAACTTTCCCCAAGAAAATCGCGGCTTTCACGATTCTACCGTCGTGAACGCGACACCCGATGACAGCGCCGAGGTGGATTCCGAGGATATTGTGCCCGAACCCGCGGCGATCCGTGGTCCGGAGGGACTGTTCCATCGTTACTGGCGGAAGATTGGAGCCGGGTCCCTCATGGTTGCCATCCTTCTCCATGTCGGCCTCTTGGTGCTCGGTGCCATGATCGTCTACAAAACGATCCAAGAGCCGGAGAAGACGGTCGACTTCATCCCGGGCAAGGGCGGGGGCGGTGGAGGCGGGGGTGAGATGCAGAAGCGCGCCGAGCGCATGGCGAAATCCACCCCGGTCCAGTCGCTCCGTCGGGTCTCGGCGGAGGGCGCGACTACTTCCGTGGTCATGCCGGATCCGGGAGACAGCTTCGGGCAGATGGCCTCGCTCGGTTCGCTAAGCGGCGGTGGCGGCATGGGCGGAGGCAGCGGATTGGGCAGCGGCGGCGGCC
This sequence comes from Luteolibacter rhizosphaerae, assembly GCF_025950095.1. NCBI lineage: Bacteria > Pseudomonadati > Verrucomicrobiota > Verrucomicrobiia > Verrucomicrobiales > Verrucomicrobiaceae > Neoluteolibacter > Neoluteolibacter rhizosphaerae. The sequence continues at coordinate 41,164 of NZ_JAPDDR010000019.1, forward strand.
ATGGCAATGGCGTGGGAACCGGCACCGGCAATGGTGTCGGGGCGGGCGGGTTCGGCACCGGGACCATGTTCTTCAATCAGGAGATCAAGGCGAGCAGGGTCGCTTACGTCATCGATTTCTCCCTCTCCATGTCCGGCAAGCGTGAGAAGCTGATGCGCCAGGAACTGGAGAGATCCGTGCGCCAGCTCTCCCCACTCATGCATTTCCAGCTCATCTTCTTCTCCGGCCCGGTGTGGATCGCAGGCGATACCGTCGACATGAACTTGGGCAACAAGGATGCCGTGGTGCGACATGGTGATACGGAATACAAATGGGAAGCGGGGAAGACTTCCGGAAGTTGGGAGAGCAAGGGTAAGAAACCGGAGGCCGAATGGCTGACCGCCAGTCCGGAGGCGATCGATCTCGCCGCAACCCGAATTCAGAAAACGCCCCTCCAGTATGGCACACACTGGGTCTCCCCGCTGGAGATGGCCTTGGCCATGACCCCGCCGCCGGACGTGATTTTCTTCATGACTGACGGGGCCTCCGCCGCCACCACGGAGCGGGACATCGATCGCATCGGCAGCCGCGCTCGTTCCCGGAAAACCGTGATCAACACGATGGCCCTGATGGAGCCGGACGCGGAAGCCGGCATGAAGGAGCTCGCCCGTCGCAGCAAAGGCCGCTTTACCATCATCGATTCCACAGGCACCGCGCGCGAGGTGCCCCTCGACAAGTGAGGGGCCTCGCCTCCGTTGACTTCGCCGGGCTTCCGCTTCAGCTTCGGGCCGTGGACACGATCAAGATCCTCTTCGGCCTGGTCGCGGCGCTCCTTGTCGGGGCGCTCGTTCACTCGTGGAAGGACTTCAAGGTAGCGCGTGGCAAGGAATTGCCGGAGAAGCTCTCCGAGCAGCGGATCGAGATCGGATTGATCAACGATGTCCGCGCGAAGATGAAGGAGGACCGTGACCGGATTACCGGAGTCACTCCGCCGAAGTCCCTCGACGAACCGCCCGAAGTTTCCACCGATGCTTCCGCGGTTGATCTGGCCGCCATCGATGCCGCTTCTTCGCTGGGAGATCCGGTTGATGATTCAGCTCCCGCGCCCACACCTGAACCGGTCCCCGCGCCGAAGATGGACCGCGCCGCTGCCATTGCCGCCGCCCCGGTCGTGGCGAAGATCGTGGAATGGGCGGAGGATCCGTCCTTCGGTCAGTTTGCCACGGTGGATGTGATCGATTCCAAGCTCACCCCGGGCACAGTGGTCGCGATCCGGCGCAACAACGGAATTCTCGGTCGGCTCAAGATTGTCGAGATTACGGCGGAAGGCACCTTGGCCAACCCGGTGGCCGCTTTCACCGAGGTGAAACCCCAGAAGGGCGACCTCCTCATCATCGAGCCGCCCTTGGAGTAGCGAGCAGCTCGCTGAAGCCGCAGAAGACCCGCGAGTCCTCCTGCGGGCTGGGTGGCACCGGCTCATCGCGATCCAGGTGATCCCGGCAGGCGGAGTGGAAATCCTCCGGCGTTTTTGCCCGGCGGATTCGGAACTCGAAATCCGGATCATGCCCCTGCGTCACGAAGACCATCGTCTTCTTCATCCGTTGCACGTGGCCGACCGGATTGAAGTTTTCGGTGAAGGCCGCGAGCTCGTCATAGAGGCGCGTCACATATTCTAACAGGTCGCGGCAGGATGGCGTGTCGACGGTTTCTCCCGCGAAGGCGGAGCGCAGCTGCGAGAAAAGCCAGGGATTCCGGATCGCGCCGCGCCCCATCATCAGGCCGGCGGCCCCCGATTGGTCGAGGTAGGCCAAGCCGGTCTCCACATCCACCACATTGCCATTCGCGATCACGGGGCAGGGGAGTGCTTCCGCGGCCATCTTCACGCAGTCCGGATGCACCGGCGTGCTGTAGCGTTCCTCCACGGTGCGGCCATGGATCACCAGCGCATCGATCGCGTGCTTGCGGAAGATCTCTAACAAATTGGGAAACTCCGCGTGATCATGGTAGCCGATCCGGGTCTTCACCGTGAAGCGGGTGGGGATCGCATCGCGCAGCGCACCCAGGATGCTGTCCACCTTCGGCAGGTTCCGTAGCAAGCCTCCGCCTGCCTCCTTCTTGCACACCACCGGTGCCGGGCAGCCGAGGTTCAGGTCGATGCCTACCACGGGATGTTCTAACAAAGCCTTGGCCGTCTTCACCAGTGCCGGGATGTCTTGCCCGATCATCTGCGCCAGAATCGGCTTTCCCGTCGGATTCTCGTCGATCGAGCGCAGCACCCAGGCACTGGGCCGCGAGTCATTGTGCACGCGGAAGTATTCCGTCACGTAAACATCCGCCCCGCCGTATGGATGGATCACCTTCATGAAGGGCAGATCCGTCACATCCTGCATGGGGGCCAAGTAGAGAACCGACCTGCCCTCTGGATACAGCTCCCTCATTTCGGACGCGCCATTTCGAAGAGATCCGCCGTGTGGCAATACCAGTTCGGTGAGCCCATCCGCCCTACCGGATGGTGCTTCTCCTGGATGATTCGCAGATGCTCCGGTTCGAAGATTGCATCGGCCACATGCACCCGATGCACGATTCCCAAGATAATCCGGTTGCTCCCGATCTCCTGCACCGAGTGAACCTTGCATTCCAAGGCTGCCGGCACGCCTGCAATCCGCGGCGGCCCTACCACGCTTGAAGGCAGCGTTTCCAAACCTGCATGCGGGATCTCGCTCACTCCATTCGGCAGCGTGGCAGCGGTCAGGTTCATCGCCTCCTTCATCTCCTCGCTCACCAAATTGACCACAAACTCCCCGCTGCGCTTGGCGTTCAGCGCGCTGTCTTTCGGCGTGCCATCGGCCCGGTCACCCGGCGCGAAAATCACCAGCGGCGGATCATCACCGAAGACATTGAAAAAAGAGAACGGCGCCGCATTCACGCTGCCGTCCTTATTCAATGTCGTCACCCACGCAATCGGCCGGGGCATCACCAGCCCGGCCAGAATCGCATAGGCGCGGTCGGCATGCTCGCCGAGCAAATCGAGTTCCATGCGCGAGAGCATGGGGGAGGACCCGCCCTCCGGCAAATCGGGATTCTACGGCTTCTGCTCTCCCGTGAGTCGCTCCAGCTCCCGCCGGATATTCTCCCGCGCAGCTTCCTCCCGTATCAGGAAGCTCTCTGTCCGGTAGATGGGCTGGGAGAGGAAGTGCTCCATGACCTTCGCCCGGCCTGCGCAAAAGGCGTCCTCGGGCACATGAGAATACTCGAGTCGTATCGCCCGGGTGTAAGCGAGGTAAACCTCCGGTAGACTGCTGAGAATCGCCAGATCGATGTCGATCATCAGGGCCTCCGAGGGCTCATCCCTTCGAGGTTTCCGGAAGTCGGTGGCTTCGATCAAGCGGCAGATGGCATCCCTCGTATCCTCGGCGATCCAGCCCGCAGTCTGCTCCCTAAACCACCGGATGCTGGCATCCTCGTTGTCGTGGCCCTTCGGATCATAGATCACGTCGTGGAACCAGATCGCTCCTTCGAGCAGCTTATCGGAAGTCTGTTGGAGATTGAGCTCCGCCAAGGATGAAGCAATGTGGCCCAAGTGATGATAGTGACGACCCGGCTCCTGATAGCGGGAGGCAAGACCCTCTGCCAAAGACGCCGCGACATCGCTCGCCGCTCCTTGGTCCACGCACCACGAGATGAAGCGCGGCAGGATCCGCGCGGTCGCTTTGGCATCGGGTCGCTCGATCACGGCACCTCCACAATCTGAATGCCAGCCACCCCCGTCTGACCACCCGCCAGGGTGCCATCCCACTCCAGCGAGAATTCCTTGGCCGTCTGACCGCGGAAGACGACGTAGTTCCCGCCCGCAGCCGTTTCCGCCGTGGTGCCCGCGGACTCGATGAATTTCCCGTCGTGCCAGCCGAGTTTGTAGTGCCGGTCCTCCTGCCGCCCGCCCGCTTGGAGCGATACCTTGCCGGAGCCGCCATTGTCATCGGCGTTCACATACACATGTATCTCGTAGCGTGGGTAGCGAATGCCGGACACCGCGAGCTTGCCCTTGCCTTGGATATAGCCGCGCTGCATCCCGAGATGGCCGCCGCTGAAACCCCACTCCCGGCCGGTCTTGCTGCGTCCGGCCTGATCTCCTCCCGGCAGCTCCCAACGCGCTTCGACTCCTTCAGACGCCTTCCCGCCTGAATCCTTGAGAGACGCTGCTCGCCCGCTTGCCCCGGGCAGATTGTTCCAGTTCATCTGTGACACACCTGCCGCTCCCGCCGTCTCGCCCGGTGCCAGCTCCGTCGATTTGTCGCTTGCCACCGAGAAGTTCAGCCCGATCCCGCGCGTCGTGATCTCCGGTGCACTGCCGGGTGGGGCCAGCACATAGTCCGGCACTGCTTCCTTCGCGTAGACCCGCACGTAGTCCACATACATATCGGTGCCCTCGCCGTAGCGCGCCAGGTCGATCGGCCAGCCGCTGATCCCGCCGATCGCGTAGTTCATCAGGAAGCAGTGAGGATACTTCTTCGACACATCGTTGGTCGGATGCCGGAAGACCTCGATGTCGTCCAGGTAGTAAACCGTGTCGTCCAGGCCGATCGAAACCGCATAGGTGTGGAAAGTACTAGACCAGTAGGACTTCCCACCCAGCTCCATCATCCGCACCACCGTATTCGGGTGCTCCTTGTCTTTTCCGTCCGGCCCCTTTTGGCCCCATGGATGCGTCACGATCGAGTACCCCGGGTGATTGGGGTGCCCGGTGCCATTGCCTCCGTAAGCCTCCACGATATCCAGCTCGTCGCCATTCGAGCCTTGGTCCAGATGCGTGATGGTCCAGAAGGCCGGCCAAGTTCCGGGCGCGGATTGCGCGGTGAAGCGGCATTCCAGATAGGCCGGAGCCTTCGCCCACACACCTTTGCCATCCATGTTCACGGAGGAGATGATCCCGCTTCTGCCCTTGGGAGAGGTGTCGTCCTTCCTTGCCGCTATCTTGAGCCAGGTGCCGGTTTGCGAGAAGGGCTTGCCCTCTCCCAGCACATCGGAGAATTGCCAGCCGCTGAAATCCCCGTAGCGCGGTTTGTGCGCCGCATAGCGCGCGCCCCTCCCATCGTTGGAGATGGAGAGCGGCCCGTCGAAGTCGTCGGCGAAGATCTGCTTCAGGCCCTTTGCCGCCGGAGGGTCTTGCTTCGGGATCCCTTGATTCCACTTCACGCCACCCAGATTGAAGAGCTGCAGCTCGTAGATGTCCTTCTTCCCCTCCGCGCTCTCCGCGAAGATGCGTACATTCACCGGGCCATTCGGGAAGCTCTCCGCGGGGAAGATGAAGGAGCCTTCGCCCGCGGCTCCCAGCTTGATCCCGCCGGGCGTCAGGTTCTCGTCGTGCCCCCACTCGCTCGGCTGCTCCTTCGTCGGCTGCTGCCAGCACAGGGCTTTGGCCGCAGCCATCCCCTGGGCTGCGAATTTTACCTCCACATCCCCCTTCACCTCCGAGCGCGGTGCAGGTGTGGATACCGAGATCGCCTGCACCCACTCCGCACCGCCCCGATCTTGGCCGTTGTTGAATTCCAGGTAGACTCGTTCCTTCTCCTCGGCCCCCGCCGTTTGCAGCGTGGTGAGTGTGGTCGCGAGGAGCAGCGAGGAGAGTGCTTTCATGGATGAGAAGTGGTGCGAACCCGGCCTCTACGAATGGTGTATCAAGCGTCTTTCCCCTTTGCCAATGGCCTTGGGGAGATCATTGCCCAGCTTACCGAGTGGACTCAATCCTAGGGACTTACAGCAACAGGCAAGGGATGCTCGCACCTCCTCTAACGCAACATTGCAAAATGCATTCGCATTAAGAAACTCCTCGACGCTGTGGTGAGCATATTTGCACCACATGATGGTGCGCCTCTTAGCCATCAATCTCTTTAACGCCATCCCCGGTGCGTCGCGTCCCGGCTCGTTCCCCTGCTTCCTCGCCCTTTCCGGCCGATGAATTACGACGCAATCATCATCGGCGGCGGGCCGGGAGGAAGCACGGCAGGCAGTGTCTTGGCAAAGGCCGGCAAGAAGGTGCTGATACTCGAGCGCGAGCGCTTCCCGCGCTTCCATGTAGGGGAATCCCTCATCCCCTACGGCAACGACGTGCTCCGGGAGATCGGCGCGTGGGACAAGATGGTGGCACACGGCTTCATGGAGAAGCTGGGGGCGGAGTTCGTGTTGGGGAACTCGAAGGCGGGCATCAACATCATCTTCGGGCGCTACCTGAACGCGCGCTATGCCCAGACCTTCCAAGTGGAGCGGGCGAAGTTCGACAACCTCCTGTTAGAGAACTCGGCCTCGTTGGGCTGCGAGGTCTGGCAGGAAACGAAAGTGAAGGAGGCGAAGGTCACGGACGAGGGATCGACGATCACCTGCGAGAAAGATGGCGAGGTCCACGAGATCTCCGCTCGATGGGTGCTGGATGCCAGCGGGCGCGACGCCTTCCTCGGACGGCAGATGAAGCTGCCGAAGACCGATCTCGGCCTGCCCAAGAAGTTCGCCACCTTCGCCCACTTCCGCGGGGTGAAGCGGAATGACGCGCCCTACCACGGGCACATCACGATCGTGCGCCTGAACTTCGGCTGGTTCTGGATGATCCCGCTGGATGCCGAGAAGACCTCGATCGGCCTCGTGCAGACGCTGGAGCACTTCAAGTCCACCGGCATGAGCCCGGGCGAATGCTTCGAGCACGTGGTGGCCACTTCCTCCGAGCTTCAGCGGCGTATGGCCGGAGCCGAGAGGGTGAACGAATACAACTTCGCCGGCGACTACACCTACCGTCATTTGCAGAACGCCGGTCCGCGTTGGCTCTTGATCGGCGATGCCGCGGGCTTCATCGACCCGATCTTCTCCTCCGGCGTGATGCTCGCCATCCGCTCCGGTCATGCCGCGGCCAAGGAAGTGGTGGCGGCGGATGCGAAGGGCACCACCCTGAGCACCCGTGCCCAGCGGCGCTATACCAAGCGCGTGGGCGAAATGTGCGAGGTGTTCCTGAACATGATCAAGATGTTCTACAACAACGACTCCTTCGAGGTCTTCATGGACGAGCACCCGCCGAAGGGAATGGAGTGGGCGGTGAACAATCTGGTGGCCGGTAACACGCGCATGGGCTGGCGGCTGCGCTTCCATGTCTGGCTCTTCTACGCCGTGTGCACGCTGCACCGGCACAAAACCATCGTGAAGAAGATCGACTTCTCCGATCCGCGCGCCGCCACCGCAGGCGCGTCCACCTCAGTCTCGTGATTCCCATGGAAACCGTTCCTTCATCCGATACCTACGATGTGATCGTACTCGGCGGCGCACTTTCCGGCGCGGCCACCGCCACGCTGCTGATGCGCCATAATCCCGGCATCCGCGTGCTCATCATCGAGCGCACCGAGCGGCTCGGCCGCCGGGTCGGCGAGGCTACCGTGGAAGTCAGCGCCTATTTCATGGGCCGCGTGCTGGGCCTCACCCGCTATCTCAACGAGAACCACATCTGCAAGCAGGGCCTGCGCTTCTGGTTCAAGAACGACGAGGTGGAGAACATCTCCCAGGCCAGCGAACTGGGCGCGAAATACCAAGTGCGTTTGCCCTCGTATCAACTCGACCGCCAGACCTTCGATGAAGAGGTGCTGCGCCGCGCGGGAGAATCAGGTGCCGAGATCCTGCGCCCCGCGGTAATCCGGAATGTCGATCTCGCCGCTGGCGGACACCAGAGCGTGGAGATCAAGCACGATGGCGCAATCCGCATGCTCAAGGCTCGCTGGGTGGTGGATGCTTCCGGCGTGGCGGCACTACTCGCCCGCAAGAATGGCTGGTGGGTCCGCAATGACGAGCATCCCACCGCTGCGGCATGGTCGCGTTGGAAGGGTTTGAAGGATTGGGACGGCCGCGAGCTTGCGGAGAAGTATCCTGAGTGGGCGAAGTACTGCGACGGCGTGCGCGGCACCGCCACCAACCACATCATCGGAGATGGCTGGTGGAGCTGGTGGATCCCGCTGAAGGGCGGCGATACCAGCGTGGGCGTGGTCTTCGACCAACGCATTGTGGAATGGAAGGAGGGCGGCAAGGTGGCCGAGCGCCTGAAGGATTTCCTCATGGAGCATCCGGTAGCGCGCGAGCTACTCGCCGATGCCACCTACGATGAGGAGGATGTTCATTGGCGTCGGAACCTCGCCTATTACAGCACCACCTTTGCCGGCGACGGCTTCGTGCTAGTCGGCGATGCTGCTGCTTTCATGGATCCCTTCTATAGCCCGGGCATGGACTGGATCTCCTTCAGCACCACCAGCGCCGCGCATCTCATCACGCGCCAGCGCAAGGGTGAGGCCGTGGCACCGCTCGTGGAGCGGCACAACCGTGACTTCGCGACCTGTCATCGCCGTTGGTTCGAGTCCGTCTACAAGGACAAGTACCACTACATGGGAGAGTATGATCTCATGAGCCTGGCCTTCCGCCTGGACCTGAGCCTCTACTACTGGGGCGTGGTGGTGCCACCCTTCTCGGACGGCGAGCTGGCGCTCACGATGCCGCCCTTCTCGCCGCCCAGCGGCAAGCTCTTCTCCGCGCTGATGAGCTGTTACAACCGGCGCTTCGCCGCGATCGCGAAACGCCGCCGCAAGCACGGCCTGCTCGGTCGCACGAACAAGGAGATGCGCTGTCTTCTGTCCGGCTTCACACTTGAGCGAAAGGACATGTTCCGCCTCTTTGGCATGCTCTTCGATTGGCTGAAGCTGGAGCTGCGGGAGGGCTTCTACACCTGGTTCTCGCCCGATGAGGATGAACCGATGACCAGTCCCGTGAAGCGCGAGGTCCGGGCCTGAGATTATCCGGAAACGACGTCTTATGAATCGCAACGCGATATTCTACCTGGTGGTTCTCCTCGTCGTCGGCGGGGGGATCTTGGGAGTCATCCATCTCGGGGCCGGCTTGCCTGCACCCGCGCACACGGATGCCTCGCTGGCGGCAGAGGCCGCTCGTGCCGCTACAGCACCGGCAGCAGTAGCTCCGCCAAGCTCCGCCTTCGGCGCGATGCTTGCCTCGCTTTCTGCCAATCTCAGCCACCCGCTCAGCCACCTCTTCATCCAGCTCCTCGTCATCATCGCTGCCTCGCGTGTGGCAGGCGGTCTCTTCACGAAGTTCGGCCAGCCGGCGGTGATGGGGGAGATGATGGCGGGTATCCTGCTCGGGCCTTCGTTGCTGGGCTGGGTTTCTCCGGAAATGTTTCAGTTCGTCTTCCCGGCCTCCTCTCTCGGGACACTGAAGCTTCTCAGTCAGATCGGCGTGTGTCTCTTCATGGTCACGGTGGGCATGGAGCTGGATGTCCGGCAGGTGCGGAACAAGGCGCATACCGCGGTGGTCGTCAGCCATGCCAGCATCGTCGCACCCTATTTCCTCGGCGTGGTGCTGGCCTACTTTGTTTATAGTAGTTTGGCCCAGCCCGGTACGAATTTCACAGCCTTTGCCCTCTTCATGGGCATTTCGATGAGCATCACGGCCTTTCCAGTGCTCGCCCGCATTCTTCAAGAGCGCGGCATGTCCCGGACCTACCTGGGCACAACCGCTGTAACCTGTGCTGCCGTGGACGATGTGACCGCATGGAGCGCCCTGGCCTTCGTCGTCGCGATCGCGGGTTCCACCAGCGTGGCCGGGTCGGCTCTGAATCTCGCATTGGTTCTTGTTTTCATCGCGGTGACGATCTGGGGCCTGCGTCCCTTGCTGCCGCGGCTCTTCGGTCGCGAGGAGCTGGAGCGTGCGGATCCATCCAAGCGGACACTCGCCATTACTATCTGCGCGGTGCTCGCCTGCGCGCTCTGCACGGAGTTGGTCGGCATCCACGCCCTCTTCGGCTCCTTCCTCGCGGGGGCGATCATGCCGACGGTGGCGGGCTTCCGTCACAAGCTGGCAGTGCGGATCGAGAATTTCAGCACGGTGCTGCTGCTTCCTCTCTTCTTCGCCTTCACCGGCCTGCGCACCCAGATCGGCTTGCTCAATGATCTCAGTGGCTGGCTGATCTGCCTGGCCATCATCGGCGTGGCGACCGCCGGCAAGCTCGGAGGAACCGCGCTGACCGCGCGCTTCACCGGGATGAGCTGGCGCGATTCCCTGCAACTCGGCGCGCTGATGAATACCCGCGGGCTCATGGAGCTCATCGCGCTGAACATCGGCTACGACCTCGGCATTCTCTCGCCGCGCATCTTCGCCATGCTGGTGATCATGGCATTGGTGACCACCGCCATGACAGGTCCCTTGCTCACATGGTTCCAGCGCATGCGGTTGCGGGACGAAGTCCCCGATCACCTCGTGCGCTCCTGAGAAGTCTTCTGATCCCAACTCCCCCGGGTGTCTGGCGGCCTCTTCCTCCTGATGGTGGAAGGGGCTGTCAGCTCCGAAAGAAAACCCAAAAACAAACCCATGATTAAGGAAGTATTGGTACTCGGCGGCGGCAGCGCTGGCTTCATCGCGGCGATCTCGATCAAGCGGAAGATCCCGCAGCTCAAGGTGCTGGTGGTTCGCAGCCCTTCGATCGGCGTGATCGGCGTGGGCGAGAGCACGACTCCGAACTTCCCGCCACATCTCTTTGAATACCTCGGCATCTCGCGGAAGCGCTTCTACGCCCTCGCGCAGCCAACTTGGAAGCTGGGAATCCGCTTCCTCTGGGGCGCTCGCGGCAGCTTCGATTACACTTTCAATCTCCAGCTCGACACTCACTACGCGGATCTCGCCAAGCCCACGGGCTACTACTGCGATGACGATTTCAACGATGCCAGCCTGCCCGGCGCGTTGATGCGTCGCGACATGGCCTTTCCCCGTCAGGAAAATGGCGCCCCGGATATCCACGGCTGGCACGCCTTCCACATCGAGAACAAGAAGTTCATCGAGATCCTCGAGATCGTGGCGAAGGAAGAAGGCGTGGAGGTGACGGATGGCAAGGTCACCGGCAGCGAGCGCGGTGACAAAGGGATCTCCGCCGTGCACCTCGAGGATGGCCGACGCCTCACCGCGGATCTCTTCATCGACGCCAGCGGTTTCCGCAGCGAGCTGTTAGGGAAAACCTTGGAGGAACCCTTCGTCAGCTTCGACAAATCTCTCTTCTGCAAGAAGGCCGTGATCGGAGGCTGGGAGCGCGGGCCCGATGAACCTATTCTGCCCTATACGACGGCGGAGACGATGGACGCAGGCTGGGCCTGGCGCATCGACCACGAACACCTGATCAATCGCGGCTACGTCTATTGCCCGGATCACATCTCGGATGACGAAGCGGCCGCAGAATTCCAGCGCAAGAATCCGAAGGCCAAGATCGAGCCGAAGATCGTGAACTTCCGTTCGGGGTTCTACCAACGTCAATGGGTCGATAACGTCGTTGCCTTCGGCAACGCGGGCGGCTTCGTCGAGCCGCTGGAATCCACGGCCATCATGATTCTCTGCTCGCACGTGCAGACCTTGGTGGATTTCCTCCTCCACAGCGATCTGGAGCCCACGCCCACCATGCAGCGGCTCTACAACGATCTAACCGCCAACACTTGGAACGACATCCGCCAGTTCCTCTCGCTGCATTATAAGTTCAACGGCAAACTGGACACGCCGTTCTGGAAGGTCGCTCGGGAAGAAACCGATGTCTCGGGTATCGCGGACTTCATCGAGTTCTATCAGGAGAACGGGCCCACCGGCTTCTGCCGCTACCAACTACCTCGCTCGGAGAATGACTTCGGCTTGGAAGGGTTCCTCGTCATGATGGTGGGGAATCAAGTGCCCTATAAGAAGCGCTACAAGGCAACGCAGCAGGAGGCTCAGGCATGGGCCCGGCGCAAGCAGCAGTTCGCGCAGGAGGCGAACCGGGGCATCCGCAGCGAGGAGGCCCTTGCCTACATCAAACATCCCGGCTGGCAGTGGAACAGCGACGCTACGAAGTAGCGGTAGCCACCGGATCGAGAAGCGATTCCAAGCAATAGCGCGCCGATCCATTCGGCTGCTTCATGGGTCGGCGTGGCCGCTTCTAACAAGTGCAATCCATCGCTATTTTTGGTGCGAGCTTGTAGCTTTCGTCAATTTACACTTCAGGCCGTTTCCTTAGACTCGGCCTTGTGCGTCCCCGAAGGAGTTTTCCCAATATCAGTAGCCTGCGCGCCGCGATCCAAGGTCGTCGGATCGTGCGCTTCTGGTGGAAGAACCGGGAGTTCAGGATCGAACCCTACGGCCTTCTGCAGGCGAAATGTACCAAGGCTTGGGTTCTTGCAGGTTGGTGCCTTGAGCGTCAGTCATGGCGCTTCTTCCGCTTCGCGGAACTGAGGGACATCGAGACCTCGCAGGAGCGCTTCCCGCTTCGCGATGATTTCCCTATGGAGGTACCGGATTGCCGCGGAGGATGGCGACGGCGCGACGCCTGAGCATGGCTTTCCCCGCTCTTGGCGGGCGGGGTGGGCTGGATACTATCGTTTGACAAATCCCGGTATTCCCCGAGCCTGCACCCGGCAGCAGCTCTTGAGGAGCCGTGTGCCGTCTCTCCCATCCGATGACCGTCAACGAGGACAAATTTGCTCCCGGCCCATGGATCCCCTGGATCCTGGCGCTGACGGTTTGGTTCGGTTGGAACGCCTTTGCTCCCGACCATTCGGCGACGGTGAAGGATGACTCCGGGTCCGGAGTCGGCTTGGTCCATCATGCCGATGACTTCCGTGCTCCCGCGGGTCATTCCCATCAGCTCGCCGGTCTGCTGCTTGCCGGTTGTGGTATCGACTGGGTCGGTGCGCAGCCATCGAAGCGCCTCGGGATTGAAGTGCTCCGGGAATCCTCGGCGGAGGATCTGCGCTGGGATAGTATTCAGGGTCGCGCGCCGCCTTTCGGGGCTTGAGTAAAGTCCGGCCCATGGAGACTTGCCTGAAGGGCGGGTGTCCGTGTGGCTCGCTTGTTCCCAATCCGGCTGCGGATCCCTTCGAGATCGCGGCGGGTTACTCATTCCCCGAGCGCACCTCGTTCTGCCGAGGCTGCCATGCTCCCGCATTTCCCGGGAGCGGTTCCATGCCCGTCTGATCCCATGACCTCTTTGCGTACAACACGATCCCAGATCGCCGCCCCGGCTTCCCTGAGCCGGACTTTTCTCGAAACCTCCAGCCTCTCCGCCCGATGATCCAGTGGCTCTTTCCCAAATTGCTGGGCGGTAAGGATCAGCGCGAACTCCACCGACTGCGTCCCACGGTCGCCCGCATCAACGAGATCGAGGAGAAGCTCCAGCAGGAGCCGGCCGAGAAGCTGATCGAACTCACCCGCAGCTGGCAGGATCACCTTGCCCGTTATCATCCGCTCAAGGCACCGAACAAGGTGCAGCTCGAGCAGATGGATCAGGCCGGGCTCCAATCCGTGGCGGACTCCATTCACTCGCGCTTGGCCATCCTCGCACGGGAATTTCCCTCCCTGCCATCCACCGTCTCGCCAAGCGTCGAATCGATCGAGAAGGCCAGGACGGCATTCCACGCGGTAGAGGAGCAGTTCCAGAAACCGCGCGCCAAGTATCTCGAGAAGATCCTGCCGGAAGCTTATGCCGTGGTGAAAAACGCGGCCCGGCGGCTCTGTGGCTCCGAGGTGTCGCTCGATGGACAGCCGCTGCGCTGGAACATGGTCCACTTCGATGTCCAGCTTCTGGGTGGTGTCGCCATTCACCGCGGCATGATCGCCGAGATGCAAACCGGCGAGGGCAAGACCTTGGTCGCCACCCTGCCAATCTTCTTGAATGCCCTCACCGGCCTCGGCGTGCACGTCGTGACCGTGAACGACTACCTTGCCCGCCGCGATGCGGCATGGATGGGCACGCTCTTCCGCTACCTCGGCCTCAGCGTGGGTTGCGTAGTCAACCAGATGCAGTCGCAGGAGCGGCACCAGGCCTACGCTTGCGATATCACTTACGGCACGAACTCGGAGTTCGGCTTCGACTACCTGCGCGACAACGGCATGGCCTCGACCAAGGAAGAGCAGGTTCAGCGCGGTCATCACTTCGCGGTGATCGACGAGGTGGATTCCGTGCTCATCGACGATGCCCGCACGCCCCTGATCATCACCGGCCCCTCGCCGGAATCTTCGAAGCCCTTCGAACTCTACAACACGGCCGTTGAGCGTCTGGTGCGGAAGCAAACCGAGCTCTGCAGCCAGCTCGCATCTCAGGCCAAGCAGTTGCTGGAGAAGGGTGACACCAAGGAAGCCGGCCTCGTTCTCCTCAAACTCAAGCTCGGCCAACCTCGGAACCGCCAGTTCCTGCGTCTCATGGAGAATCCCGAATGGCGGCGTTTGCTGGAAAGCACCGAGCTCGCCTTCCATCGCCAGATGTTCCGGAAAGATCTGCACCGGCTAAAGGAGGAACTCTTCTTCGCCGTGGACGAAAAGACCCGCGATGCCGATCTCATGGAGAATGGCCGCCGCTTCCTCGATCCCGAGGACCCGGATTCCTTCACGCTGCCCGATGCCGGTGCCATCCTCGATGGCATCCGCTCGGACCCTACGCTGAATACGGAGAAGAAGGAGCTCGCCATCAGCGCAGTGGTGCAGCGCCGGGAAGAGCAGGCCTTGAAGGTCCATTCCATCTCTCAGTTGCTCAAGGCCCACTGCCTCTACGAAAAGGACGTCCACTACGTGGTGCGCGAGGGAAAGATCAACATCGTGGACGAAAGCACGGGCCGCGAGATGGAAGGCCGCCGCTGGTCGGATGGCCTTCATCAAGCGGTGGAAGCCAAGGAGCGGGTGAAGGTGGAAAAGGAGAACCGCACCTACGCGACGATCACGATCCAGAACTACTTCCGTCTCTACGACAAGTTGGCCGGCATGACGGGCACTGCTTCCACCGAGGCCGCCGAGTTCCACGATATCTATCAGCTCGACGTTCTCCCCATCCCGACCAACGCGCCAAACCTGCGCATCGACGAGAACGACCAGATCTTCAAGACGCGCCGTGACAAGTACACGGCGGTGATCGCCCGAATCGAAACGGCGCACGCCAAGGGTCAGCCGGTCCTTGTCGGCACCGCTTCCGTGGAAGCATCCGAAACCGTTTCACGCATGCTGAAGCGCGCCCAGATCCCTCACACGGTTCTGAATGCAAAGCACCACCAGGAAGAAGCCGGGATCGTCTCGCTCGCCGGACAACGCGGGGCCGTCACCGTGTCCACTAACATGGCGGGCCGCGGCACCGATATCAAACTTGGGGAAGGCGTGGCCGAGTTGGGCGGCTTGTTGGTCGTCGGCACCGAGCGTCATCCCTCGCGTCGCGTGGACCGCCAGTTGCGCGGTCGCTGCTCGCGCCAAGGCGATCCCGGCGGGGCGCGGTTCTTCATCTCGCTGGAGGACGACCTCATGCGGAACCATGCCGAGCCCGCGAGGATGGCGGCGATGATCGAGCAGGCCGGCAAGCGCGGCAGTGGCTTCTCCCTGGGTAGCTTGGTCGAGACCGCCCAGCAACAGGTCGAGCAGCGGGACTACCGCAGCCGCAAGCGTGTGCTCGATTTCGACGACGTGCTGAATCTCCAGCGCGAGATCGTCTACAGCTTCCGGAACGATGTCCTCGCTACCGGAGACATGCGCCGTCTCGTCCACGAGATCATCGCAGACGGTATTGGAGCCAAGGTGCAGGAGTTCCTTGCTGAAGCGGATTCACAGCAACCGGACCTCCAGCCCTTGCTCGATTGGGTCCGCTACCGCCTCCACGTCGATCTGGCGGATGAGGATCTCAGTGCGACCCGGACCGACCGGATGGTCGCCACCATCGCCGCAAAAGTCCGCGAGGCATACCAGAGCCGCGTGTCCGCCTTGCCCGCGGAACTCGTCGATCGGGAAGAACGCCTGCTGGTGATCTCCGCCGTCGACGCTCTGTGGCAGGAGCACCTCAGGGACATGGATGAGCTGCGCGAAGGCGTCTACCTCCGCGCGCAGGGGCAAAAGGACCCGCTCGTCGAATACAAGATCGAAGCCTTTGCCATCTTCGCCACCTTGATGGATTCCATCAAGCAGCAGGCACTCTTCGGTTTGTCCCGCTTCTCAGCCGCGATGAGCACCCAGCCCGGCCAAGCTTGAGTCCGAGATCCGGATCTAACGCGCGCTCCCCGTCTCCGGGGAGCGCGCCTGCCAGATCACACACGCATCCAGTGGGGGAGACCTGTCGTGTGAGGACCCGATAGAAGCGCCAGCCCGAACCCGCTGCGGCAGGATCCGCAGCGGTGATCGGACCGCGCTCGGTTTGGGAGGGAATTTGTCGTAGGCTGCTCCACCGGTCGGGCGGAGATGCCTTCATTCCCTTCATCGCCGCCGCTTCGAATGCGTGACAGTCCCCCGCCCGGATTTCTGAACAAAGTTCTCCGCTATTTTCCGGGCGCCGAGAGCAGCGCGTTCACCTCCGCCTCCCGCGTGCGCAGCGCCTCCGCCTCCTCGCGGCGACCGAGATTCTCATACGATTGCGCGAGCAGCCTGGCGCACCATGAGACGTGGTTGAGCAGGCCCTTGTGGCCGGGCATGGCGGCGGCTTCGTGCTCCGCGATGCGCAGGGCATCGGTGAAATAGGGCAGGGAATCTTCCGCCCGGCCGAGCTTTTGCAGCGCCACCCCCATGCGGAAGGCAGCGTGGGAATACATGTTGCTGTCGCGGCTGTAGTGCTTGAGCACGTGATCGTGGAACGCCGTGAAATGCCGCAGCATGCCCGGGTAGTCTCCCTGCGCCTCCGCGTTCGAGCCTTGGGACATGTCCAGCTCCGCCAGTTCACCGGCATAGATGACATCATTCGGAGTCTTCCCTAGCAGGCCGCGCAGGATCGCCTGCGCGCGGTCGTACTCCTCCCCTGCCTCCGGAGTTCCTCCCTCGATGTAGCCGAGCGCATGGCCGATCGCCCGATGCGCCGCCGCCTGCGCATGCACCGCACGCGTGTCCACATCGCGGGCAGCCAGAGCGTCCGCCTCTCCCAGCATGAGCCGTGCATCGGCCAGTGCCTCTGCATGTCGACCGCTCGCCATGCGATGCTCCGTGCGGTCGCGCAGCGCGGCGATTACCCGCAGCGCGCGCTCCGTGTCTTGAGGGGCGGCGTCACGAGCAGCTTCACAGAGTTCCAGCGCTTCCGTGTAGAGCGCATCGGCCTCCGTGTTCATCCCGCGCACCCCGATCACATCGCCCTTCACCACCAGCACATCGGCCAGCTTGAGCGCTGCCTCGGGAGTCCGCCCCGATTCGTCATAGGCCCGGCGGAAATGCTCCGCCGCCTTCTCCAGCACGGAATCCATCGCGCCCAGATTCCCGGTCGGCTCCAGTCGCTGTCGCAGATCCGTCAGCAGGAATTGCAGCAGTCCCGCCATGTGTTGCTCCGCGGCCTCGGCTGCCGCCCGGCGGGTTTCCGCCTCGCGCCGCGCCTTCCATGCCAGCACCGCGCTACCGCCGGTCACCAGCGATACCACCGCGAGCACCGCCACCACCCGCGCCCGCCGCACCATCTTCCGCCGCAGGGCCTGATCGCGCAGCGCCTGCTGCCGTGGTCGGTCCGCGGCATGCAGGAAGGCCTCGCGGAACTTGCCCGCATCCGCATAGCGCCGCGCCGGGTCGGTCTGCAGCGCCCGCAGCACCACGCTGTCGAAGCTCGCATCCACCTCCGGATTTCTCAGCGAGGGCGGATCGAAGTTCCCGCGCGGCAGCTCGCCGGTCAGCACCTCATAGGCGAGCACGCCCAGGCTGAACACATCGCTGGCGGGCGATACTGCATGCGCGCGCGATAGCTGCTCCGGCGCGGCATACTCCGTCGTCCCCACCGTCGTGCCCGGGCGCGTCAGCCGCAGCGCCTCCGCCGCCTGCTCCGCCGTCAGGGCCAGACCGAAGTCGCCGAGCCGCGGTGGCCCATCCGCAGAGAGGAAGACATTCGCCGGCTTCACATCCCGGTGCACGATCCCCAGTTGGTGCGCCGCGTGCAGGGCATCCGCCACCTGCGCGATGAGTGGCACCGCCTCCTCCAGCGGCAGCTTCCCGCGCCGCAGCCGCGAGGCCAGGTCCTCGCCGTCCACGAATTCCATCGCATAATACAGATGGCCCTCCGCCGTCTCCCCCGCCTCATACACCTGCACCACTCCCGGGTGCTTCAGGCTCGCCATCAGCCGCGACTCGTGCCGGAACCGCGGCGATAGCCCCGGCGTCTCTGCCAGCGCGGGCGAGAGCACCTTGATCGCCACCCGCCGTTGCAGGTCCCGCTGCACCGCGGCGAAGACCGAGCCCATCCCGCCCTGCCCGATCAAGCGCTGCACCTCGTAGGCCGGCAGCATCGCCCGCGCCTCTTCCAGGCTCAGCGGCGGTCCCGCCTCCACATACGCCGCCGCGGAGGGACGCAGGCCCACCTGCAGCAAGGCCAGCGGATCCACGCCGCCTGGCAGGGAATCGCCGCCGGGGATCTGGGACAGTGACCGGCTCATGTCATGAATTCATCGCGGCGCGGACCGATTTGTGACCTGAAAATCGGCGCCAGTCAGTTTAGAATGCTGCCAGTAACCCCTCCATGTCTTTCCCGCTGGAACCCTCAGCTCCCTTTCCGCTCACCCGCTGGAGCCTCGTGATCTCTTCATGCGGGCAGGACGAAGCCGCCCTTGAAGAGCTCTGCCGTCTCTACTGGCAGCCGCTCTACTCCTTCTGCCGCCGCAGCGGATTGAATATCGAGGACGCGGAGGATGTCACCCAGCGCTTCTTCTACGACCTGCTGAGGAATCGTGCCGAGCTCTTGGAGGGAGCTTCACCGGATGGCGGCCGCCTTCGCTCCCTCTTCCTCCGCGTTATCCAGCGCCGCATCGCCGATCACCGCCGCCAGGCCGGCGCGCTCACCCGCGGCGGGGGAAAGCTCCTCTCGCTCGATACGGAAGCTGCCGAGGCCGGACTCCAGGCCGTCGCCCCCACCGCCACCGCCGAGCAGGTCTTCGACCGCCAATGGGCGCTCAGCGTGCTCCAGCTCGCCCTCGCGCGCATGGAGAAGGACTTCGCCGCCACCGGCCGCGCCCATCACTTCGCCGCCCTTTCCCCCTTCCTCGATCTCGGCTCCCAGGAGCGCAGCTACGAGACCCTCCGCCAAGTCCTCCAGGTCGACGAGGTCTCCGCACGCCAGGTTGTGCATCGCTTCCGCAATCGCTTCCGCCGCCACCTTCGCAGCGAGATCGCCGAAACCATCGCTGATGCCGACGAAGACGCCATTGACCGCGAGCTAAACGACCTCTGCGCCATTCTCAGGGAGGGCTGAGCTGGTAAAGGAAAGCGCGCTCCCCTCCCGGAGAGCGCGCTGGGAAGACTCAAGGATCAGTCCTCGTCTCAGGGGGTGACCACCACCCGCAGGAAGCCTTTGCCGGGAGTTCCATTGGAACCGCCCAGGCTGAAGGTCTTCCAGACATAGCCGGAGGGCAGCGTGATACCCGCAGGCGGCACCGCCGTGGGCACCACGTTCACCGTCTCGTTGAAGGCGCTCAGATTGAGGCTGCCTTCGACGCGATAGCCGTAGGTCGGATCGTCGGAAGCAGCGCTCTTCGAGGTTGCGCCCGTGAAGGTCCCGGTGCCGCTGCGGACCGCGATCGTGAGCAGAAGCTCCTTGTTCGTGTCGCCGTCAGCGTCGCTGTCGGCCACGATCGGGAAGACCTTGGCATTGTCGCTGCCGCTGGCGGGATTGCCGCCCAAGGCGAACTCCGCTTGGTTGCTGAAGCCGTCCTTGTCCGGATCATCGCCCGGATCGCGGTCGCCCACCGGGATCGAAGGATAGCCCGCGATCCAAGTGCCGAAGGCCGACCCGCCCGGCACTGTGAGCACCAGGTCGTTCCCCACCACGGCCACCGTGCCGCTCAGCCCGCTCAGGTTCACCACCGTGTCCGTGAGGGTGCCGCCGCTATGCCCGGTGATTCCATTGGTCGTGCTCACCAGGGTGTAAGTCCCGGGTGCAGGCGTGGCGGCCGCACTCAGGTCCAGTATGTCACCCGCGGCATTCAGATCGAGCGACAGTACCGAGCGGGTGGCTTGCGCGCCCGGTGTGGCTGCCACCGCCAGCGCATGATGAGCTCCCGCGGCGATGGTCAGCGCACCGCCGAAGTCTCCGTTCCCGCCCAGCGTGGCACCGGGGGCCACCGTCACCGCACCCGTGGCCGCCGGCGAATCCCCGCTCGCGATCAGCGTGCCGGCGTTCACCGTCGTCGTCCCCGTATAGGTATTTGCTCCGCTTACGGTCCAGGTGCCGGCGCCATTCTTCGTGATGCTCGCCACCGCGGTGGGGCTCAGATCGGAGAGCACACCGCTGAAGGTGTTCGCATCCGTGGAGCTCCCGGTCAGGATGATCCCTCGCGTGGTCTGCGCCGCGGCGATCGTGATGTTACCGGTCAGCTTCAGTGAGCCGCTGTCGGATTGGATGACCGATCCTCCGCCCCCCGCTGTCAGGGAGATGTTGCCTTGAATCGTATTGTCCCCTCCCAGGTTGCCGATCGCGTAGGGTACCGTGGCACCGCTGGTGCCATCGTTGCTGGTCACGAAGTTCACCGTCGGAGGAAGCGTGATGCCCCCTTGCAATTGGATGCCCGAGTTACGGTTCACCGCAGTTACTACGCTGGTCCCGAGAGCATTGCTGTTCTGCAGGTTCAAATAGGTCGGATTTCCCGCGCCGCCGTTGATGTTCACTGCGCCTCCCAGCGAGTTCGTGCCGGTCAAGACCAGCGAACCGCCGCCCACCGTCGTCACGCCGCTGTAGCTGTTATTACCGGTCAGCGTCAGGGTGCCGGTGCCCGGCTTGTTGACGCCGAGTGCTCCGGTGCCGCCATTGGAGAGGACTCCGCTGAAGGTGTTGCTTCCCACCACGTTCACGAACAGCCAGCGCTCGAAGTTCGCCCCGTTGGTGATCGTGCCGGTGCCTGCCAGGCTGGCCACCGTCAGGTCGCCCGTGCTGTTCGCATCCGGCGCCGTCGTGCGGTTGATCTGGAGCGTTCCTCCCGCCACGTTCAGCACGCCGTTCACCACGCTCGAGGCGCCGCCTGCTCCAGTGCTCGTCAGCGCCAGCGTGCCGGCACCCGCCTTCGTGAAGCCTTGGTTTGCCGCCGTCTTCAGTTCCCCCACGGCCAGCAGGTTGGCACCCACCGTGACCGTGCGATCACCGCTTCCGCCTGTAGTGGCCGTGCCGGTACCCATGTCCAGATCGTTGCTGCCGGTGAAGGTGAAGTCACCGTTCCACGTCTGGGGGATGTTGGTCGTGAAGGCCACCGCCCCACCGCTGGTGTTGTTGATGGTGCCGCCATTGATCACCACCGCACCCACTCCGAGCGCGGAAGCCGTGTTCAGGTTCAGGGTGCCCGCATTCAGCGTCGTGCCGCCGTTGTAGAAGTTGGTCACGTTCAGCGTGACGCTACCCGTGCCGCTCTTCGTGAGCGTTCCGCCGGCGATCCCGAAGCCTCCGCTGCTCGCCATGGTGTAGTTCACCGTCGAGTTGTTGAAGACTGTCGTCGTCGGGATCACGTCGCCTTCGTCGATCTGCACCGTCTGGTTGCTTCCCGGCGTGTCGTTGAAAACCACGTCGTCCGCATCCATGAAGTCCGTCGCCGCATTGTTGGAGGTTTGCTTCCAATTCTTCGCCCCGGCGAT
Organism: Luteolibacter rhizosphaerae; assembly: GCF_025950095.1. Taxonomy (NCBI): domain Bacteria; kingdom Pseudomonadati; phylum Verrucomicrobiota; class Verrucomicrobiia; order Verrucomicrobiales; family Verrucomicrobiaceae; genus Neoluteolibacter; species Neoluteolibacter rhizosphaerae. The sequence continues at coordinate 62,722 of NZ_JAPDDR010000019.1, forward strand.
CGTGTTGAAGGTCCACTGGTTGTTCTGCAGTCCGGTCCAGTAGATCGAGGTGCCGATCACTTCCAGAGCGATCGTGTTGCCGTTCATCACCAGATCGCCAAAGGATTGGCGCGCTCCCAGCAGCGGACCACTCGCCACGTTGTAGTCGAAGTCGTTGATGTCCGCGGAGGGGAAGGAGCTATAGCTGATCAGGTTATTCAGCCCGTTGGTCCATGGCCCGGTCCGCGTGATGTTCAGCAGGATGGCGTCGTTGACGCCCGAGGTCGTTAGCGTACCCGCCGTCAGGCCGATTCCCGTGGCGGCGCTCGGCAGGTTCACCGTCGCCACCCCGGCGAAGTTCAGCGTCCCGATGTTCGCTGCCGTCGTCCCGCTGCCCACGATCGCGCCTGAGGAGTCCGCCACGTTCACCGTGCCGTAGCTCCCGGATCCATCCACCATGCCCAGCGTCAGGGTCACGGTGGGTGTCGCCGCCACGCTGCCCGTGTGGGTGAGCCTCGCATCCGGACCGTCCACCGTGATCCCGCTGCTGCTGTTGATCGCCCCACTGCCTTCCAGTCGCAGGGTTCCGCCGTTCACCGTGGTGGCACCCGCATAGCTGTTGGCCGCGTTCAACACCATCGAGCCTCCTCCTGTCTTCGTCAGCCCGCCGTTGGAGATCACCCCGGAGATGATCGCATCCGGCTCGATCGTCGTGTTCGCCACATCCAGTACCCGCGTGCTGCCGCCCAGGCTCACCGGCCCGGAGAAGATCATCTGGTTGTTGAAACCCGGGATGCCGATTGTGAAGTCGGCGGCGAAGGTCGCTGCGTTGCTCAGGGTGCGGGCGGCAAGCCGCGGCACGATCACACCGCCGTTCACGGTTAGTGGTCCGGTGCCGAGCGCCGAGTTGTTGCCGATGTGCAGCGTCCCCGCATTCAGCGTCGTCCCGCCGCTATACGTATTCGCGCCGTCGAATCTCAGGCCCCCGCTACCCGCCTTGATGATGCTGTTGGCGGTGGTGCCATTCGCGATCACACCCGTGGAGGTCAGGACCGCCGCGCCATTCGTGGTGATGGTCCGGCTCGTGCCTGCTGCCGTGCCCAAAGTCACCGCTCCGCCACCCAGACCCAGATCGTTCAGGTTGCTGCTTCCCGCCGTGCTGAAGCTGAAATCGCCATTCCACGTCTGTGCCGTGTTGGTCAGTGTCAGCGCCGCGCCGCTTGTGTTGTCCAGCGTGCCGTTGTTGATCGTGAAGGCCGCGTTCCCGAGCGCGTTCACACCACCCACGTTCAGTGTGCCGCTACCGTCCTTGATCAGGTTGATCGTGCCGGTGCCGGTGCGGATCAGACTGGTATTCATGTTCCAGCTGCCCGGGCCGGTCAGCGTCAGCGCGTGGGTTGCCCCGCCTCCCGCGCCAAATCCCACGTCCGAGCTGAAGGTCACCGCATTGGTCGAGTTGTTCGTCCACAGGTGACTCAATAAGCTGCCGGAACCGAGGGTCAGGAAGTCCGTGCCTGTCGTGCCACCGAAGGTCAGCGCACCCGCTCCGCTGGATACGGTCAGGTTCTGGATCCGCAGACCAGCGGTGCCGCTGGCCTCGTTGATCGTCAGCGGGCTCGTCTGCGTGCCCAGCACGTTGAAGAAAATTCCGTTGCCCGCCGCCAGCCCTGTTCCGGGAGCTAGGGCGGTGTAGGTGAGGGAAAGGGGGCCGGCCACCGTGCCGTCCCACTGCGCGGTATCGCCGGGGGCCGCACCGGTAGGAACCACATCACCGCTCCAGTTCGCGGCGATGTCCATGTTGGTGGCTCCGGTGCCACCGCCGTCCCAAGTCCGGGTGGCTTGGGCATAGGTCACGCCAGAAAGCGCGCCGAGGGTAAGCAGGGTCAGACGGGTCGTAATGATCCGGGTAACGGGTTTCTGTCTCATTGAGGTTTTGCCGAGGGTTTGGGTCGGAAATCCCATGAGAAGTTGTCTGACAGAAATTTCAAGAATCTTCCGTGGTCATAAGACCAGTAGTTTCCCGTATATCCCTTGGAAATCAGCTTGTAATGCGCAGCCCCTACATCGGGCCGGATTTCCGCCTTTCACCCTATCCTCTTCCTGTCGGCGCCTTTTGACCGGAGCGGCAGTCGGGCGATCAGGTACTGCGGATCATCGTCCGCCACAGTGATTCGGACCAGGTCTCCTGCACGGCTCAGCATGCGCCCGCAGTCAGGAGAGAGATGCCGCACTTCCAGCGTCTTGCCTGCCTTGCGATAGCGGCCTGCCAGTGCCTGCAGCGCCTCCAGTCCGGAAAGATCGCATACCCGTGCCTCATGGAAATCCAGCACCACGCGGCCCGGATCCTTGCCGGGCTCGAACTGCTCCGCGAAGTCGCGCACCGAGCCGAAGTAAAGCAGTCCCTCGATGCGATAGACCCGCGTCTCGATCTCATCCTTCAGTATCGAGATTCTAACATGCTTCGCGCTCTTCCACGCGAAGACGAGGGCGGAGAGGATCACCCCGCTGATCACCGCCACCGCGAGATCGTGCCACACGGTGATCGCCGTCACCGCCACGATCACCAGCACATCGCTGTGCGGCACCTTCCCGATCGTCTTGAAGCTGCTCCACTCGAAGGTCGCGATCACCACCACGAACATCACCCCGGTCAGCGCCGCGATCGGGATCCGGTCGATCAAGGGCGCACCCACGAGGATGAAGCTCAGCAACGCCAGCGCCGCGATCACCCCGGACATCCGCCCTCGTCCGCCGGAGCCGATGTTGATCAGGCTTTCCCCCACCAGCGCGCATCCACCCATGCCCTTGAAGGCACCGGCCACCAGGTTCGCCGCGCCCAGCGCTAGACACTCACGGTTGCCCTTGCCCCGGCTTTCGGTGAGCTCGTCGATCAACTGCAGCGTCATCAGCGTTTCGATCAGGCCCACCAGCGCCAGGATCACCGCATACGGCGCCACGAAGCGGAAGGTCTCCCAGGTCCACGGCACTCCGGGCAGATGGAAACTCGGCAGTGATCCTTGCACGCTCGAGAGATCTCCCACGGTCTGGGTCGGTAGCCCGAAGGCCGCGATCAAGCTGACCACCAGGATCGCCACCAGGGATGAAGGAACCTTCTTCGTGAAGCGCGGCAGCAGGTAGACGATCGCCATCGTCAGCGCTACCAGCCCGAGCATCACCCCGAGTGCTTGGCCCTGCAACCAATCGCCGACGACCGCTCCCTCTCGCTCGCGGAACATCTTGAGCTGGGACAGGAACACCACGATCGCCAACCCGTTGACGAAGCCCATCATCACCGGATGCGGCACCAGCCGGATCAAGCGCCCGAGCTTCAGAAGCCCGATCAGCACCTGGATCGCCCCCATCATCAGCACCGCCAGTAGCAGGTATTCGAATCCCGCCCCTGCACCGCCGCGGCGGTCGCCCTCCGCCACCAGCGCTACCATCACCACCGCCAGCGATCCGGCGGCAGAGGAAATCATGCCCGGCCGGCCGCCCAATGCCGCGGTGATCAGGCACACAATGAATCCGGCATACAGACCGGAGATCGGAGGCACCCCGGCCACGAAGGCGAATGCGATCGACCCGGGCACCAGCGCCAGCGCCGTGGTCAGACCCGCAAGCGCATCGTCCTTCCACGTGCCTCGTTTCTTCTGGAAGAGCTGGGAGAACATCGCCGCGGCTTCTCGGGCACTGCTGCGCTAGACTCAACGGAAATCTCCCATTCCTAACTAAATCACGGGTAGAGAGAACGAGAGAACTCCTTCAGATTTTCTATAGTTAAGTTGGACAGGATAGTCCTCGTTAGAATATTTTCTAAGAAGCCGTCTGAAAAATCATCTCCGTCCGGATTTTGATCTGTACTAGCCGGGTGAGGTATTGGAGAAGCTCGCGATGCGCGAGTATCCCTGTAGCCTCACCGATTCCGAATGGGAGATTCTTC